>JALWZJ010000062.1 GCA_027002625.1 Campylobacterales bacterium | reverse complement strand
TCCTTCTTTGACTCTCCATTTGATGAGCTTGCCTTTGTCCATCGTGTCCGAAAGGACCGGCATGAGGATTTTATATTCCATTGGCTCTACTCCATTGTAGGATTTGGGAGACGATCTTGTCCGGAGTGGGGATAGAAGCAAGCTCCAGTTTTCTGTTGTAGGGGATCGGTACATCCTCGCCGGCTATACGAAGGGGAGGGGCATCCAGTTCATAAAAGAGCGCTTCACTGATTCTGGCGATCACCTCGGCACCGTATCCGCCTGTCTTATGGTCCTCTTCTACGAGGACCACTCGCTTGGTCTTTTTGATGGAGTCGGTAATCGTCTTCATATCAAGAGGTCTAAGAGAATTGAGATCGATCACCTCCACGCTGATCCCCAGCTCTTTTTCTATCTGGGGTACGGCTTCGAGGACGTCGTAGCGCATCTTGAGGTAGGTCAGGATCGTCAGATCCTCTCCCTCTTTGACCACTTCGGCCTTGAATGGATCGAAGTTTTCTATCTGCTTGAACTTCATATCCATCGGATAGAGTAGCTCATGCTCCAAAAAGACCACCGGATCGTTGAGGAAAATGGCGGCTTTGAGGGCATGGTAGGCATAGGTGGCGTTGCTGGCTGCCAGTACGATAAGGCCTGGTACGGCACTGTACATCGTCTCGTAGCTCTCGCTGTGTTGGGCGGCCAGCTGTCTGGAGACTCCTCCTGGCATACGGATAGTCAAAGGTATGGTCATCTTCCCTCCACTCATATAGCGAAACTTCGCTGCATGGTTGACGATCTGATCCATAGCCAATAGACTGAAATTGACGGTCATGATCTCCGCGATGGGGCGCAGGCCCGCTATCGCCATCCCTATGGCGTTGCCTACGATGCTCAGCTCCGCTATAGGAGTGTCGATCACTCTTTTGGGCCCATACTTTGCAAAGAGCCCTTCACTGACTCTATAGCTTCCGCCATAGCGTCCCACATCCTCTCCCAAGATCACTACGCTTCTATCCGCCGCCATCGACTCGTCGATCGCACGGTTGAGAGCTTCACGGTACAACATTGGTACACTCCTTACAATAGACATCTTCATAGAGTTCACTCAGATCGGGTTCGGGAGAGTTGGCGGCGAACTCCACAGCCTCCTCGATCTCTTTGGCCACCTTCTTGTCCGTCTCGTCGAAATATTCTGGCTCCACGATTCCGCGAGAAAGAGCCTCTTTTTTGAGAGTTTCGATAGGATCACGGGATTTGAAGATCTCCATCTCCTCTTCGCTTCTATACTTGCCGTTGTCGCTCATGGAGTGTCCCTCGTAGCGGTAGGTCTCCGCTTCGATGAAGTAGGGACCAAGACCGTTTTCGATATGCTCTTTGGCCTCCATCACAGCTCGGTAGACCTCACACACGTTCATCCCGTCGATCCGTTTGGAGGGCATATAGTGTCTGGCTTTGTGGTAGAGCTCTTCGAAGGGACTCACCCACCCAATCCTCGTCCCTATGGCATAGTAGTTGTTTTCACAAAAGAAGATGATGGGCAGCTTCCAAGCAGCCGCGATGTTGAGGCTTTCGAAAAAGGCTCCGGCATTGGTGGCTCCGTCGCCAAAGATGGCGAAGACTCCAGCCATCTCGCCCTCTATCTTCCTGGCATAGGCGCATCCTGTGGCGATGGGTAGATGGCCGGCCACGATGGCGTCACCTCCATAGAAATCCAGCTTCGGATCGAAAAGATGCATCGAGCCCCCTTTTCCTTTGCTCACTCCCGTAGCTTTGCCAAAAAGCTCCGCCATGATCAGCTTTGGATCCATCCCCCTGGCGATCGCCAATACATGCTCTCGGTAGTGGGTGAAGACATCCCCTTTGTCGAAGGCTTGCATGGTCCCAACACTGCAGGCCTCTTGACCGATATCGAGGTGCAAAAATCCTGCAATATTGCCTTGCATATACTGCTCCTTGGCTGCAAGCTCGAACTCACGGCCAAGTTTCATCAGATAGTAGAATGTTTTGACTCGTGCACTATTCATGACTAAACTCCTCCAATGCCTCTTCCACCGGCGTCATATACATCAGTGCCGGTCCTCCATGCATCAACACCGCTTGCATCGCAGCCTCCAAGATCTCCTCTTTCGTAGCTCCCGCATCCAAAGCCCCTTTGACATGCAATGCGATACACCACTCACACTGGGCCGCTACGGCCAGCCCTACGTTGACCAGCTCCTTTTGTTTGGTCGAAAGAGCTCCCTCTTTTTCCACACTGGTCATGAAATTGAGGAAGTTTTTGACAGGTTCTGGTTGCTGCTGCTGCAGTTTGCCGATGAGTCGCTTGATCTCTTCGAGTTTCGTGGCCATTTTTCCCATGATATCCTCCTTTGTGTTGATTATACTACGCTTACTCTTTTATTTTCGTTAGGTAGATGACACTAAGGGGCGGAAGTGTGATGAGTGCCGAGTGCTCATGACCACAGCATTCGATAGGCTCACTTTGGATGAGTCTGTCAGGCTGCATATCCCACCCTTGATAGTCGGGATGCTGGCAGTTGAAGATCTCTTGATAGCTCCCCTTGGAGGGTAGAGGAAATCTATAGTCCTCATAAACGGTATCGGCAAAATTGCACAGCACTACGATAGTTTGATCGGGTGCAAATCTGGCGAAGCTGAGCACACTACGCTCCCAATCTTTCTCGTTGAGCCAGACGAACCCCTCCCGCTTCTCATCCCATCGGTACAGAGCCGGCTCTTTTTGATAGAGATGGTACAGATCCTTTAGCATCCTCTGGATTCCTTTGTGGTAGGGATCTTGGAGCAGATGCCACTGCAGCTGGTCATCGAAATCCCACTCCTTGTACTGGGCGATCTCTCCTCCCATAAAGAGCAGTTTTTTGCCTGGATGGGCCATCATGTACCCAAAGAGAGCCCGCAGATTGGCGAATTTTTGGTTCTTGTCTCCTGGCATCTTGTTGATGAGCGAGCCCTTCATATGGACCACTTCGTCGTGGCTCAGAGGCAGAATGAAATTCTCGTCGTAGGCGTACCACATACTGAAGGTGATCTGGTTGTGGTGGTACTTGCGAAAGAGCGGGTCTGTCTTGAAATAAGCGAGGGTGTCGTGCATCCATCCCATATTCCACTTGAAGCCAAAACCAAGCCCTCCATCGTAGACCGGTCTGGTCACTTTTGGAAAGGCGGTGGACTCCTCGGCGATCATCTCAATCCCCTCGAAATGGCCGTAGCAGCTCTCGTTGAGTTGCTTCAAAAAAGAGATCGCTTCGAGGTTTTCGTTGCCGCCGTAGATGTTTGGCACCCACTCCCCCTCCTTGCGACCGTAGTCGAGATAGAGCATGGAGGCCACCGCATCCACCCTGATCCCGTCGATATGATAGCGATCGAGCCAGAAGTGGGCGGAGGAGATCAAAAAGGAGCGTACCTGCGGCTTGCCGTAGTCGAACACGGCGCTCTTCCACTCCGGATGATACCCTTTGCGAGGATCTTCGTACTCATACAGCGCCGTCCCGTCGAAGGCAATGAGTCCATGGCCGTCGGTGACGAAGTGGGAGGGGACCCAGTCGAGGATCACTCCGATACCATGGGCGTGCATGATATCCACGAACTCCATGAACTCCTGGGGTGTACCGTATCTGGCAGTAGGAGCGAAGTAGCCGTGGACCTGGTAACCCCACGAGCCTTTGAAAGGGTACTCGGTGATGGGGAGCAATTCGATATGAGTATAGCCCATTTGTGTCAGATACTTGGCCAACTCTTTGGCGGCTTCAGGATAGGGGAGGGGATGGCCATCTCTTCTTTTCCAAGAGCCCAGGTGAACTTCGTAGATGTTGCATGGGCTTTGGTGCAAGGAGGTGTGGGCACGATTTTCGAGCCACTTTTCATCGCTCCACCTATAACCTTCCAGACTCCAAATCCTCGAAGCCGACTTCGGAGCCTTTTCGGCGTAGAAGGCGAAGGGATCGGCTTTGAGCTGCACCGTATCGTAGGGGGTGATGATGTGGTACTTGTAGGTCTGGCCGATCTTCGCATCCGGGGTAAAACCCTCCCAGATGCCTCCTTCACTTTTTTCGAGCGGGTGGGTGGTGGCGTCGTAGTCGTTGAAGTCGCCCACCACACTCACATACTTGGCATGGGGCGCCCAGACTGCGAAGTAGACCCCTTTTTGTCCCTCTCGCTCCATCGGATGGGCTCCAAACTTCTCGTAGAGTCTGTAGTGGGTCCCCTCGCCAAAAAGATAGCGATCGAAATCGCTCCATCTACTTATGTCGTGATAGATCATAACCTGTTCTCCAGTGCGTCACAGTAGACCTTGGTGTACTCTTTGGCACTTTTGTTCCAATCGAAGCGGCGGGTCATGGCGTAGTGGATCATCTTCTCTATCCCCTCTTTGTCGTGTATCCAGGTATCTATCGCCCATCGTACGGTTCCTATCAGCGCATCTTTGGTGGCGTCGTAAAATTTGAAGCCGTCACCACGTTTACTCTTGGGATCGTAATTTTCTATCGTATCGTCCAGTCCTCCCACGGCTCTGACAATCGGTAGCGTACCGTAGCGCAAGGAGTAGATCTGATTGAGCCCACAGGGCTCGAAGATGCTCGGCATCAAAAAAAGATCGCTCCCCGCTTCGATCTGGTGGGCCAACGGGTTGGAGTAGCCGATAAAGGTAGCTATGTTTTCATATTTTTTGGCCAAATCATCGAAAAATCCCTCCGCCCACTTCTCTCCACTTCCCAAAAAGACGAATTGTGCCGGCAGATGAACCATCTCGTGGATCCCCTGGGCGATCAGTTCGATCCCCTTTTGCTGAGCGAAGCGTCCCACGAAGCCAATGAGAGGGATATCCAAGCGCTTGGGCAGTCCCATTCGCTCTTGTAGATCGGCTTTGCACACCTTTTTGCCGCTTAGATCCTCCAGATCGTAGTTTTGGGCGATATAGGGGTCGGTCTTTGGATTCCACTCCTCGTAGTCCACACCGTTGAGGATACCGATGAGCTTATAGGAGTGGGCACGGATATGCTCATGCAGCCCAAAGCCAAACTCCGGAGTCTGGATCTCTTGGGCATAGCGCTTGCTCACTGTCGTGATCTTGTCGGCGTGGTAGATGGCTCCTTTGAGCAGGTTCAAAGCACCCAATGCCTCCATCTCCAGAGGATTGAAGTGGGAGCGATCGATCCCAAGGTAGTCGAAGGCGCTTTCGTGAAAGACTCCTTGGTGCTGGAGATTGTGGATCGTAAAGATACTCGCCGTTTGGCCAAAAAACGGATCGCTACGCAAAGAGGTGTTGAGCAAAATCGGCTGGGCTGCGGTGTGCCAATCGTTGGCATGGAGGATATCGGGACGAAAATCAAGAGCACGGGCGAGCTCCATCGCCGCTTTGGAAAAGAAGATGAAACGCCTGTCGTTGTCTGGGTATCCAAAGCCATTCTCGTCGGTATAGAGGTTTTTGCGACCAAAATAGCGCTCATAGTCGATGAAGTAGACTTCAAAACCCTCCATCTCTTTTTTGAACGCGGCGAAGTGGTGCGTTCCAAGTGATCCCATATCTACCGAAAGTCCTGTAAGGGAGGGTTCGAGAGTGGCTTTGTCGATCTGGTAATAGCGGGGCAGTACCACCTTGACGGTATGTCCCAGCTTGGCCAGATATTTTGGCAAGGCTGCGGCCACATCGGCCAGACCGCCCGTTTTGGCAAAGGGTGTCATCTCCGAAGCGCAAAAGAGGATGTTGAGTTTCATGGCAACCTTTCGAGCAAGATTTTGGCCCCCTCCAGCGAAGCCTCTTGGAGCTCGCTTCGCCGAAGTTCGCATCCTTCGAGCGAAAAGGGTGGAGCGTAGTGGGATAGGTTTTCTTTTAGCCATTGTAGCACATCGGGATTGGCCAAGATCACGCCACCTCCCAAGATCAGAAGCTTTGGATTGAATAGAGCAAGGAGCGTGGCGGCTGCGGTGGCGAGGGCCTCTTGGTAGAGGACTTTGATCTTTGGCTCTTGGAGTGAGGGCTTAAGTCCTAAATACTTGGCCCACCGGTGGATACCGCTACCGGAGGCGTAGAGCTCGATGCAGTTGTCTTTGCCGCATCCGCAACGAAAGGGGGCCTGGCGATAGGGGATATGGCCAATCTCGGTAGCAAGATCGCGAAATCCTCGCACCAAACGACCCTCGTCGATCACCCCGGCTCCCAGTCCGGTGCCAGAATACAACGCCGCGATATGAGAACTCTCACAGTACCTCGCCTCGGCCAAGACGGCGCAGTTTAGATCGTTTTCTATAATGTAGGGGATACCAAAAGCTGCCGGATCGAAAGAGGCGTGGACGTTGGGAGCCGAGAGGATGCGGCCATGATGGACCTGTCCGGCAAACGAGATGCCAAGGGCTCGGATCTTGTAGCGGCGTATCAGCTGGGATACGAATTTTTGGATATCCATACTGCCGACTGCCTCTTTGCCTCGTGCCACGCCTACCACCTCCCATCGTACGTAGGTGCCGCCGATGTCAAGAGCCAGCTTCATAGTATCTCCTCAGTAGTTTTGCCGCAAGTTCCGGCTGGACGGGATTGATAGCGGAGTGGGTAAGCAGCTCGAAACCGGCCAAGGTGTAGATCCTGGGGGTCACTCGAACAAAAAAGCGAAAGATCCGCTCCTTTTGGCCAAAGAAGTGGGCGTTTTCGAAATTTTGATTGAGTGGGGGGAGATAGAAGAGTAGATTGTAATCGAACTGCCCAAGCTCCGCTTGTAAAGCTACAAAGAGCTTGTGGATATGAGTGGCCAGCTCTTGCAAAAGCGTCTCCTTCATCCCGGCGATAGTGGCATGCTCTTTGGCCAAAAGGATCGTCTCGAAAGGAAAGCTCGAAGCGTAAGGAGCGAAAGTGAAAAAGTGCGTGGTCTCATACAGCGCCCGCTCCCTTTGGCTCTCGAATGTGGCGATATCTTGGTGCAAGGAGCGGCCATGCTCTTGGTAGTATCGCCAGGCGTGATCGAAAGCTCGCTTTTGGTGTTTACTCAAAATCGGCAAAGCGATGATCTGGGTATGGGGGTGGGGTTGGGTGGCTCCAGCTTTGAGGCCATAGTTTTTGAATATGTCTATCCCCACCAGTTTGGGATCTTTGGCCAGATCCTCTACGCGCTCTTGGATCGTCTTTAGCCACCAAAAGATCTCTTGGGTACTCATGGAGGCGAGGGTGGCGTCGTGTAGAGGAGTGTCGACGAGGATCTCGTGGGCTCCATACCCACCCCATCGCTCGTTGATGCCATCGCATGAGGAGTCGTACGGAGTCTCGATCTGTACCGCTTTATACAGATTTGGGATCACTCGAGTCTGCCACCTGCCATCTTGGCGGATGGCGAAGATCTCTTGGGGAGTGAGCTCTTCGTGTCCTGGACAAAAGGGGCAGATCCGAGGCTCTGGTAGAGTGGCTGAGGCCTCTGGGATAGGGCGGTGGAGCCGCTCGGGAGCTATGAGGATGTATTCGTCATGAAGCAAATCGTATCTTATCTCAGACATAGAGCTCCTTCCAGCTCCAAAGATCTTTGAAACGGGTGGATGAATACCAAAGATATTCCTTGCCATGTCAGCTCGAAGCCCTTTTCGTTTTGGGAGACGGTGCGAAGGGGTACGAAGAGTGCCTCGATCTCTTTGGAGAAGCTAAATCGAAGCTCGCGAGCGGTGAAAGGATCGTGGATGGTAAACTCTTTGGCCAAAAGTTCCAACCCCTCATCTATACCACTCCCATTGATCGTAAGCTTGTCGTAATGGGCGAAGTGGAGATTGCACTCCAATCCGTAACGATAAAGATGAGGGCTTTGGGTCTGCAAGGAGATGGCAAACTCCAAACCCCGCTCGGTGGGGTGGTAGCTTTTGGAGAGGGTGGTGGCGAAGGCCTGGTCTGCTTGGTAGATCCCTCCATCTCGCTTGAAGGTCAAAGGCTCTTGGAATTCGAAAGGCTGATTGGCGAAATCTCCCAACTCGTTGAAGCTACAGGCCTCGAAGCTATGAAGACTCAGACTCTCGTCACAGATGTGATCGATAAAGGAGTTTTTGGTATACCAGTCAAAAAAGAGTTTGGATCTGATCCGCTCATCCACCTGGTGTGGGAGATTGTGGATCGTGGTTACCCCTTTGGGCAGCTGCTTTTTACTCGGGTGCAAGATCTCTTCATGATAGGCCTCGAATCGGCGGGTGAGAGTGTTTTGGAAATTGAACTCCTTTTGTAGATCCAGTAGCTCGATCAGCTGTCCCCCATACTTTTCGTACCAGCGCCAGACAAAGCCCGCTTTAGTCACTTGCACCTCTTTGTGGCCATCCATATCCAGATCCTTCACACCATCGCCACTGATCTGCTTTTCGCAGCGGCACAGATATTGGTAGGCGTTGTCCCGAAGATTTGGCAGATAGAGCCCTCCAAAGATGCCATGCCAATAGACGTCGTTGGTCTGGAGGCGAAAGAGATCGTCGTTTTGCAGCTTTTGGCTCATATCCAGCATCCGCTTGTGGAGTCTGTTGGACTCTTCATATTTGACGAAGAAGTTTTTCCAGATCCCGCCTCGAATGAATTTGATCCCTATTTTTTCGAAATACTCCTCACCCACCATCTTTTTGAGACGTTCCAACTCCAGCGCGTCTTTGGCCCGCAGACTCCACTCTCCCATTTCGTAATAAGAAACATTGGCCAAGTAGGCGATCCCTTTGGGACGCTCCTGCAAAGCCTCGCTGTAGTGGATAGGCTGGATGGGGCTTTGGAGGATCGATTGGATGAAACGCTCCAGCCATCTCTCTTCGTAGATCCACTCATAAGTGTTTGGCCAAAGACCGAACTTCTCTCCATCGTCGAAGACGATGGCAAGCTCCTTGCCCTCGATCTGCTGGATCGCTCGCTCCACATCGTAAAAAGGGATAGCGTAGCGAAGAGCTTTGGAGATGGGAAACAGAGCGATCTTCTCTCCGCCCTCTTCGGTGTAGTAGTAGCCATCAAGCTCCTCTTGGTCGAATCCACTGGCCAAAAAATGGTAATCGTCCACCATCACATACTCGATCCCACACTCTACGAGTTGCGGGACGATCCCACTCTCCCATACCCGCTCGGTGAGCCATAGCCCTTTGACCTGGGCACCAAACTCGTGTGCGAGCTTTTCGTTTAGCATCTGGATCTGGGCGATACGATCTCTTGGTGGGATAGAAGCCAGGATCGGCTCGTAGTATCCCCCACCGAAGAACTCTACGCTTCCTTGATCGTTCAGATAACCTATATGCTCGAAAGTGGTGGGATAGTGCTCCTTGAGAATTTCCAGTAGCCAGCCGCTACAATGCAAGGAGAATTTGAAATCGGGATAGTGCTTAAGTGTCGCAAAAAGTGGCTCATAGCATCGCTTCACCGCATTGTGAACGGCTTGAAAGAGGTTGTCGACCGGTTGGTGGATATGCAGTCCAAAAAGGAGCTTAGACGAACCAGTTTTTGGCATAGTCGCCTCCTATGGTGATGAAAAGTCTGGTAAGAGTGGGGAGGATCTGCAGGATCTGTCCATCTTTGTATATCTCCAGTCGCACTTCGAACTCTTTGGCCAAACCCTCTTTGTCGATAGCGATCTCGATGATCTCATCTTTCGCTATCTTGGTGGGGGTGACAAGTTCCTCGTCGAAGAAGATACGCACTTCCAGCTCTTTGGCCAGATCGCTATCGAGTCTGAAAAAAAGAGTATGCTCGTTCTCTCCCCAAAAGAGTCGCCGTACCGCCATATTGGCCTGCATCGCATCGCCTCCCTCATCCAAGTAGCCGCTACCCAGCCACTCGAAAAAGGAGCTCACCCGTCCATCGATGATAGGGTAGATATACTCCGTAGGCTCGTTGATCACCGCTTGGATGGAGTGGGCTCCTACGATGGGGATCACCAGATCTTTGGGCACGGCGAGGCCGGCCAGCTCGTAGATGCGGATGAGATGAGTTCGAAAGAGCTCGTCGAACTCCTTGGCAAACTCGGTGTAGTGCCCCTCTCCATACCACCAAAACCAATCGGAAGCCTCGGCGGCCAAAAAGTGCCGAGTGATAGCCGGATCCTTGGTGGGATGGTGCAAAATATCCCGTTTGGTCTGAAAAAGCAGCTCCCAGGCTCTATTTTTCTCTTCGTCTCCGACCCATGTGCTGAAATCGCCGTAGATCCAAGAACCTGGTGCGAGCCGATCCAGTTTTTTGGCCCTCTTTTTGGCAGCTTCGTCGAAGGTGAGTGTACCACAAGAGGCCAGTTTGGTGTAGAGCTTGTCCAAAAAGGGAAGACCGTTTTGGGGGTAGTGTTCCCAGGCGTTCTCTCCATCGAGTATCACGAAGGTGGTGCCATCTTTGGGAAGTCTACTCACAAAATCCTCTACGGCTCGGTCTGGATCGTAGAAGCGATAGGTAAAGCCGATAAGATCGCTAAGGGTGTGATCACGAAAAAAAATTTTCACCCCATCGAATATGTATCCTTCGGTAGGATCTTCGCCTCCGCTTTTGTACAAGATCGCCTCGTCCGTGGCGATCCACTCGATACCGTACTCTTTGTATAGTCTCGCACTCTTTTCATCCACCGCCCCTTCTGCTGGCCACAACCCTGTGGGCTTTTGGCCAAAATGGTGCTCGAAGATCTGGATAGCTCGCTCGATATGGGCTCTCGCATCCTCTTCCATACCGATCCCGTCTTTTGGCAAGATTGTGGCGGGATTGGCCTCTTTGGCTACGGAGATATCCAGTAGCAGAGGCAAGATGGGATGGGTATAGGGAGTGGTGCTCAGAGTTATCTGCCCTTTTTGGTGGAGTGAGCGATATAGAGGCAAGATGGTGGGCAAAAAATCGAAGAGCTTTTTAAGGAGGGTCTCCTTTTGGATTTGGGTGAATCTGCGATTTTGAAGGAGCTGAGCTATTTCGTGATCTCTTCGCAAATAATTGCCACACCAGGAGAGCAAGAAACAGACCTCCAGGTCGCCCAACTCCTCGTCGCTATACTCGCTCTGGTGATAAAGCTCGACGAATCTGGGGATCGGACGCACCATCGTCTCGTACTGAGCCGTCTTGCACACCTTTTGGACAAAACTTCTCTCCTCTTCGCTCAACTCTTCGCAAGGGCGCAGCAGCAGATCCAAGAAGCGATCGCAAGATGGACCCTTGTCGATATAGTCTTGGAGCTGTTCGATGAGAATGGGGGTGAGATTGAAAGAGACCTTCACATCGTGCCGTGAGACGATCCATGGCATATCGTAGTAGTCTTTGATAGCGTGCAAGAAGACCCAGGGCATAAAGAAGCGCCCTTGAGCATCTCGGTAGTCTGGCTGGTGCATATGCCACAAAATCGCTACGCTCATTCTGCCAGCCACTTCTCTATCAACGCTTTGTATTTGTCATGAATACGCATTCCGTTCTCTTTGTCCACCGCTTGTAAAAAGAGATTGAGCTCTTCACTGTATTGATCCGGGATCATCAGCACCCAGTCGGTGTCGTTCTCCCAAATCTTGACTCCATCGATGGTGGAGTGGGGTTTGTCTTTGGCGTATTCGATGAATTTTCGCATGATCTTGCCCTTTTTGTTTTGGGGGCAGGGGATTTTGCAGCGGATATAGAAGAAGTGTTTGACCTCCTTTTCTATCTGGGAGAGAGTGATGTCGTGACGGGAGAGCAGCTCCATGATCTTGAGGGTGGCGTAGATAGCGTCGCGATGGTAGGAAAATTCGGTAAAGGCGAAGTTGCCATCCACGGTGGCGATCAGATCGTACTCTTTGAGTTTCTCTTTTTTGAAATTACGGTACTGTCCTCGCTCGATCTCCAAGTGCTTGAAGTCCTTGTCCATCATATCGGGTGCCCAGGTAGGCAAAAAGACCTTGTAGGTGGTCCCCTTGGCCTTGGCGTCCATATCCATGAGCCGCAAGATGGCGATCAGCGCATCTACCCGGTCCAGTACCTCTCCATCGTCGCTGATGAGAGTGAGTCGCTGGCCGTGAGGATAGATCATCACTCCCATGGAGTAGCCAAGAGAGGTGACGATTTTGGGGATCTCCTTTTTGGAATTTTGGATATAGTGGGCGATATTTTCCAGCTTCTTTCTATCGTAGTAGGCGTTGAGTAAGATATTTTCTACTTGAATATCGGAGAGAATTTTGGGAAATATGTTTTTGGTGATACCGAACATCAGATCGATCACCACTCGAAATTCGGCTCCTCTGATGATCTTGTGATCGATGAGTGCCTCTATACTCTCCTTGTAGTTCTCGCAGGCTTGATGGTGGAGCTCTTCGCTATCGTCCAGCGCTCCCATCTCTTTGTAGTCCACTTTGCGAAAACTCTCTTTGAAGTAGTTCTTTTCCACGTTTTTGGCCACGTTGGTATCGAGGCGGAGCCCTTCGTCGTTGTAGAGGATGATCTCCACGCTGGATGGATCTTGCAAGCTTTTTCTAAAGTAGGCGCCTCCATCTATATGTTCGTTGTTGTGGATAAAGAAGCGAAGCACCGAGGTGGGTATCTGTTGTAGATCCACGATATTGACTCCCGTGGCCAGCACTCCTCCATCGAAGGCTCGCTTGAGCATCCTGGAGGTGTCCTCCCCATCTCGCCCGATGGCGATGGTGGCTCCCGGTGGTAGTAACGAGGCGTATGCTTCTGCGATCTTGCACGACATCTCGCATCCGATCTCCACGTTGGCCTTGCCTTTGATGATCCCTTCTTGAAAGATGGCGTTTTTGTACTTGGTGCCCCAGACCACGTTGTTGGTGACGATGGCGGCGGGCTCGATCTCCTTGTTTGGCCAAACGATCACGTCTTGATCGAAAGTAGCCAGCTTGCCTACATGGCACCCTTCGGCCAGTATCACCCCCGCTTTTGCCGTGACCATATCTTCGATCACGTTGTCGTTGCAGATCACCGCATTATCAAAGACACACCTATTTCCTATAGTAATATCGTGCCATAGCACGGAGTTTCGTAGCCTACACTCTTCACCTATCTCTACATTGTCTCCAATACTGACGTTGTGCAATCGGCTGTTTTTGCCGATACGCACATTCTCTCCGATCACCACCGTATCGATGATCTCCACACTCGGATCGATCTGGCTTTCGCCTTGGAGATAGAGGATACCTTCTGGATAGCGGATCATTTTGCCAGGGATATCGAACTTTACCTTTTGCAAAAAGATATCCCTATGGACCTCCCTATAGCTCTCGGGATTGCCCACGTCTCTCCAGTATCCATGAGCCGTATAGCCCATCAGGTCGATTCCCTCTTTCATCAGCAATGGGAAGAGATCTTTAGCGAAATCGAAAGGCTCGCCTACCGGGATATAGTCCAAAATCTCGGGCTCTATCACGTAGATCCCTGTATTGATCGTATCGCTAAAGACCTCTCCCCAACTGGGTTTTTCCAAAAACTTCTCTATCTTTCCCTCTTCGTTGACGATCACGACACCAAATTGCAGAGGGTTCTCTACGGAGGTGAGGGTGATGGTGAGCTTGGAGGCTTTGCGCTCATGGTAGGCCAAGATCTTCGTAAAATCGAAATCCGTCACCAGATCACCACTGACTATCATGAAAGTGGTATCCAAAAACTCCCTGGCATATCCTACGGCTCCGGCCGTCCCATAGTCGGCGTCTGGTAGGACATAGTGGATCTTCGCTCCCCATTTGGATCCATCACCAAAGTGATCCTTGATCACCTCGGGCTTGTAGTAAAGCAGTATCACAACCTCCTCTATCCCCGTAGCCACCAGCTGCTTGAGGACATTCTCCATCATAGGTACGTTGACCACGGGCAACATCGGCTTTGGGATGGAGTGGGTGAGTGGCTGGATACGGGTACCGAAGCCTCCGGCCATGATGACCGCTTTGACCTTTTTCATGGCTTCACCTCCAACACACTATTTTGTGAGCCAAAAGGAGAAGGAGTAGTGGGCAAACTCTCGTCACTCATCCAGACCCCATCCACCAGATAGCCAAACTCGTACCGGCCAGGTCCCAGCCGTTTGGTCTTGGTAAAGCGTCCCTGCTTGTTCTTTTTCATCTCTTCTTCTTTCCAGTCGTTCCAGCTCCCTTTGAGCTTCACATCCTCTGCATCCAGATCCAGCGTGAAGATCACGCTCTTTTTCGTGATTTTGACCATAGTATCTCCTTAGTAGAGTTTGGTATAGTATTCGTCCACCATACGGCTGCTATCGAAATAGTGCAATATGTCTCGCATCCCGTTTTTGGCGATAGTGACCCACTGTTTGGGATCGTCGTAATAGAGTGGGAGGATCTGATGCTGGAGCTTTTCCATCAGCCGCTCATAATCGATCTGGTCTATCTGGTCAAGAGGGAGGGATGGATCGGCGTGGGGAACGACAAAGGCGTTTTGGCCATCTTTTGCGAACTCCGCTATCCATCCATCGTCGATGGAGAAGTTAATGCTGGCGTTGACCCCCGCACTCATTCCACTCGTTCCACTTGCTTCTCGTCCCCATCGTGGGGTATTGAGCCATAGATCGCTTCCTTGTTTGAGGAGTTTGGAGAGCCGCAGCTCGTATCCTATGAGTACCGCCACGTTGGCGAACTCTTTACTCAGCAGTACCAGATCGTTGAACATCTCCACCGCATTGCTGTCGAGGGGGTAGGGTTTACCCGCCCAGACGATCTGGATAGGGCGATCTTTGTCGCTTATTAGCTGACGAAATCTCTCCATATCCCTCACCAAAAGCTTCGGCCGCTTGTATTCGGCAAATCGTCTTGCCCAGACCAGTGTACAGATATCGGGATCGAAGAGTTTGCCCGTTTGGTCCGCCACCTCTTCGAAGAGTTTGTGTTTGAGATGCTTTTTGCGGCCGACGAGTTGGTAGTCCTCGTGCTCTTGCATCCAGCTTAGCAGCTGCTTGTCGGCCCAGTAGTTCATATTTTGAGCGTTGGTGATACTGATGATCTCACAGCGATCTTTTACATGGGCCCACATCTTGTTGGAGACCTCTTTGTGGATCTTGGAGACGGCGTTGGCCTTTTTGGAGAGTTTCAAGGCCCCTACGGTGAGCGAAAAGTTGGTATCGTGATAGTCCAAAGTCCGCTGCACATCGTTGGCGCTCATACCGGCAAAAAATCCCATCCGCTCCAACAGATGGATATCGTGCTCCTCGTTGCCTGCCATCTCTGGTGTATGGGTGGTAAAGACCAGCCGCTTTTTCACCTCCTCCTTGTCACCAAAACGACGTAGCAGCTCGAAAGCCAGGGGCAGAGCGTGCCCTTCGTTCATATGATAGGTTTGGGGCGTGGCATCGAGTGCGTCCAGTACTTTGGCTCCACCGATACCCAGCACGATCTCTTGGGCTATCCGTGTTTCTTCGTTGGCGTCGTAGAGTCTGTGGGTGATGGTCTGGCTTAGGTAGTCGTTTTCGAAGATGTCGGTAGTGAGCAAGATCAAAGGAGCTGTCCCAAAGACATGACCTGGCAGCAAATAGGCCTTGACCTTGACAGGTTTGGAGTTGATCATCACCTCCACCACAACGCCCGTATCCTTGATAAAATAGTAGAATTTCCTACGAAACTCCGTTTTGAGGGTATTGTCTTCGTGTCTGGATTGATCGTAGTAGCCATAACTCCACAAGATCCCCACGCCGATGGTGTGTTGGCGCAGCTCACACGCACTTCGAAGGTGCGAACCGGCCAAAAAGCCAAGCCCACCGGAGTAGTTTTTGAGGGCTTGATCGATGGCGAACTCCATACAGAAGTAGGCCACTTTTTTGCCATATTTTGGATCTATGGGATAGTGAATGAGCTCCATTATTTCGCAAACCTCTCTTTTAAGATTTTCTTGCCGAGCTCCACGCCGGGTTGATTGTAGGTATCGATCCCAAGTATCGCTCCTACGGCGGAGGTGAGTAGCTCATAGTAGGCGATCAGCTCTCCAAGCCCCTCTTCACAAAAGGTTGGCAGCACGATGCGATCGATCGGGATCTCTTGAGACTGGAGACTGCGCATCGTCGCCTTGCACTCCTCGTCCACAAGCCGCCCAAAGGTAGCACCATTGACGAAGTCGGTCTTTTCGAGATAAGGCAAAGAAAGATTGGGGATGGCCAAAGACTCCTCGAAATCTTCGATACACAAAAAGCTCACCGTCTTATCCCTTGGTCCTTCCATAATAAGCTGCAAAAAAGAGTGCTGATCCACGGGACCGATATGGCCGATGGGAGTGGGACCTACGTTTTTGCCGTATCGATCCTTTTTGCCCAAAGACTCTCCCCACAGCTGTACGTACCATTTGTTGAAATCCTCCAGCTCGTCGGCATAGGAGAAGAGTACGTTCATCCTATATATAGGCCAGTTTTGGGCGATGAAGGCGGCCTTTTGCAATATATGTTCCTCCTCAAGAGCGAAAAAGCTCTCCATCATCCCCTTGGCTCCTTGCAAGAGTTTGGTGGTATCGAAGCCGGCCAGCGTCAATGGGACGATCCCTACGCTACTGAGTACCGAGAAGCGTCCTCCTACGTTTTTGGGGATAGCGAAGCTTTTGAGTCCAAACTCCTCAGCGAATTTATGCAAAGGCGAATCCACGTCGGTGATGACGGCGATGTGTCTGTTGCCCCTCAATTTTAGATCAAAGTGCTCGATCGCCGCTTTGAAGATGGAGATGGTCTCGATGGTGGTGCCGGATTTGGAAACTACCAGAAAAAGGGTGTGGTCTTTATCCAGTTTCGCAAATGTTCGGCGCAGCTCCACAGGATCGGGGTTTTCCAAAAAATAGATAGGCAGATGCTTCTCTTTGGGTCCCAAAAAGGAGTGGATCGCCTTGGTACCCAAAGAGGAGCCTCCAATTCCGATCACGGCGATACGATCGAAATCATCGAAGGGGTGCTCCTTTTGCAGCTCCTCTACCAGCAGCCGCGAATCTTCGGGCAGATTGTAGTAGCCGGTGACTCCTTGCTCTCTTTCTCGCAGCAAGGCTCCATAGGCATTGGCCATCATGTTCTTCGTATCCGCGTCTATAGTGAGCGGATAGTGTAGTTCATATCTATTCATATGATCTCCCTTACGATTCGTTGAGCCTCTTGTTGTAGCTGCCTCAGGTGCTCTTTGGACAAAAAACTCTCGGCGTAGATTTTGTAGATATCCTCCGTACCCGATGGTCGTATGGCGATCCAGCCGTTGGGTGCTACGATCTTGACTCCACCTACTGGCATACCGTTGATGGAGGTGTAGATAGCTTCTATTGGCTCACCGGCCAGAGTATTTAGATGGAGATTTTCAGGATCAATCGCTTTGATACGTCTTTTGGTTTCGGGATCTGTGGGGACGTCGATACGCTCGTAAAAGCTTTGGCCAAACTTGGCTTCGAGATCTTGGTAGAGTAGGGCTGGGTCTTTGAGTTTGGCTTTGATCTCGGCGGCCAAAAGGCCCATGACGATCCCATCTTTGTCCGTGGTCCAGACACCCCCATCTTTTCTTAAAAAGGTGGCTCCCGCACTCTCCTCTCCAGCAAATCCGAGCCACTCCTCGTATAGACCTTCGGCAAACCACTTGAAACCTACAGGAGTTTCGTACACTTCTACACCCAGATCTTTGGCTACTTTGTCGATCATGGAGCTGGAGACGAAGGTCTTGCCGATCTTGAGTCCTTTTGGCCAAGAGCGGTGGGTAAAAAGATACCAGATCGCTACACTCAAAAAATGATTTGGATTCATAAGGCCCCCAACGGGTGTGACGATCCCGTGGCGGTCGGCATCGGTGTCGTTTGCAAAAGCCAGATCGAAACGATCTTTGATCTTGAGGAGTGACGCCATGGCATAGGGGCTGGAGCAGTCCATTCGGATCTTGCCGTCATGGTCGAGAGTCATGAAAGAGAATGTATAATCGACCCAGTCGTGTCGGATCACCAGATCCGGCAAATAGCGCTCCTTGATCGCTTGGTACACTCCAATAGCCGAACCACCGAGTGGATCGGCAGCCAGTCTCATGCCAGATTTAGCTATCGTCTCCATATCCACGATGGACTCCAGGGCCTCCACATAAGGCGCGATGAAGTCGTACTCCTGGATCTTTTCGCTCTCCATCGCCTCCTCGTAGGGAAGCGTGTGGTAGCTTTTGGCTTTGAGTATCTGGTTGGCTCTTTTTTCTATCATACTCGTCACCTCGGCAGATGCAGGGCCTCCATGGGGTGGGTTGTATTTGTAGCCTCCATCTTCTGGCGGATTGTGGGAGGGGGTGAGCACGATCCCATCACTCTTGGCTCCTTTTTTGTTGTACCCCAGGATCGCGAAGGAGACCAAAGGGGTAGGGGTCGGTTTGGTGGAGTGGAAGATCTGAACATCGTTGGCTGCAAAGACTCTAAGAGCACTCATCTTGGCCGGGGTAGAAAGGGCGTGGGTGTCTATGCCTACAAAGAGAGGATCTTCGCTCTTTTGCTCCGCGATGGCTTGGGAGATGGCCAAGGCATGGGCTTCGTTGAAGCTCTTTTTTGCCGCACTTCCTCTATGGCCGCTGGTACCAAAGGAGATGGGGACCAGATCCTTGTTTAGATAGAAATAGTCGGCCACCAGTTTGGCCGTATCTATGAGCTTCTCTTTGGGGACCGGTTTGCCTGCAAGTGGGTGGGGCATATCACTCCTTTATTTTGGAATAAAACTTCTCGTGATACTCTCTCATCATCCGTCTGGCGCTAAAATGGGGTGAGACGCTTTTGATCGCCTCTTTCATCCGCTCGATCCATCCTTGCGGCACTCCTTCGTCGTCTCTATCGTAAAAGAGGGGTACAATCTCCTTTTCCAAAAGATTATACAGCTGTGCCGCATCTTTGGCGTCGTCACTGGGATCGACTCCAAAGGCCCAGCCGTTTTTGCCGTTGTACCCTTCGGGCCACCAGCCGTCGAGGGTAGAGCAGTGCAGCACACCGTTGATGGAGGCTTTCATACCGCTGGTACCGCAAGCCTCCAGTGGAAGCTTTGGATTGTTGAGCCACAGATCGCACCCTTTGACCATATATTTGGCCAACTCCTCTCCATAATCTTCCACAAAAGCGATCCGCCCTCGAAATCGGGGATCTTTGGCAGTATTGAAAATATGCTGGATGATCTTCTTGCCAGGGATATCTGCTGGATGGGCTTTGCCGGCGAAGATGATCTGTACCGGACGGTATGGATGGTTGAGGATCTTCTCCAAGCGATCCAGATCGTATAGTATCAGATCGGGCCGCTTATACTGGGTCATCCGTCTGGCGAAGCCTATCGTGAAAATCTCTGGATCGAGCATCACCCCTTCGGCCAAGATCACCGATGGATCTTCGACCCCTTCGCCCCACTTCTTGCGTACCTTCTCCTGGATGAAGCTCAGCAGATGGATCTTGTACTTGTAGTGGGTATCCCATACGAAGCGGTTGTCGAGCTCTTCGCTTTTGTACCAGATATCGGGATCTTCTTGAAATTCGGGCCACTCGCTCCCCAAAGTCTTGTCCAGCTCCTCTTCGAGATCTCCCGAGAGCCAGGTGAGCAGATGGACGCCGTTGGTGATCCCCTCTATCTTGGTGCCGGTTTGTTCCAAGACCTCTTTCCACATCTGTGTAGCCACCTTTTGGTGCTTTTTGCTCACGGCGTTTTTATAGTCGCAAAGCTTGAGAGCCAGTACCGTCATATTGAAGCCACTGGATGGATTTTGTGGATCGATACCGAAGGAGAGAAGCGTCTGCATATCGATACCCAGATCTTTGACAAAATCGGCGAAGTAGTGGGAGACCATATCGAAGCTATAGA
>JALWZJ010000061.1 GCA_027002625.1 Campylobacterales bacterium | reverse complement strand
CCATCACATGGCACCAGTGGCAGCTGCTGTAGCCGATGGAGAGGAAGATCGGTTTGTTCTCTTTTTTGGCCTTTTCAAAAGCCTCGTCACCCCATGGATACCAGTCTACCGGATTGTTCGCATGCTGCTGTAGATAGGGTGAATGTTCGTTTTGTAGTCTGTTTGCCATAGTAGCCCTTGCTGGATAAATTTGTTTACAAATAATAAAGAGTTTTAGGTTAAAATATAACCAATTTAAAAAATTAGTTAAAAGGGGCTTTATGTTTCGCTTCATATTTACACTCCTTCTGACCTTTCGGATGCTCTTCGCCTTTGGTTTCGTAGATAGTGAGACTCCAAAGATCGTACCTGTCCAAAAGGCCTACAAGCCTTCTGTAAAAATACAAAATGATACACTTCGTATAGATATCGAAATGGCCGACAAGGTCTATTTGTACAAAAAGTACTTCAAACTCCAAGAGCTCTCTCCCAACAAGCGCACCATCGATATCGAGCCTTTCTTGCCAAAGCCCATGAAGCTGCATGGTGAGGAGGTGTATGAAGGGAATATGAGCATCTTGTTGCCTCTTAAGCTTTTTGATAGCGGCAATGTACGGCTGGCTCTTTCTTATCAAGGGTGCAACGAGATAGGGATCTGCTATCCGCCCCAGACCAAGGAGTTCAATCTCACGATCCCTGCCCAATCTTCCGCTACGGCTATTTCATCCAATCGATCGGAGGAGCAAAGCATCGCCCAGACACTCAAGACCAAATCCCTCGGTGTGATTTTGCTCACATTTTTCGGTTTTGGGCTACTACTCTCTTTGACACCATGTATTTTCCCTATGATCCCGATCCTCTCCTCACTCATCGTGGGTGCAAAAGATATGAACACCAAAAAGGCACTACTCTACTCGGTGGTCTATGTATTGGCGATGGCTTCGACCTATACGATAGCCGGGGTGCTTGCCGGCCTTTTTGGAGCCAACTTGCAAGCAGCCTTGCAGCATCCGGTGGTGATCGTGCTTTTCGCTCTTATTTTTGTAGCTCTCGCTCTTAGTATGTTTGGCTTTTACGAGATAGGGCTGCCAGCTTCCTTGCAGACGAAACTGGCCAAAAAGAGTGACGAGGCGAGCCACAGAGGTGGGCTTGTTGGTGTGGCGATCATGGGCTTTTTGTCGGCTCTGATCGTAGGTCCTTGTGTGGCGCCTCCCCTTGCTGGAGCGCTGATCTATATCGGCCAGACCGGTGATGCGTTGCTTGGAGGAGCGGCGCTTTTTGTAATGAGCCTGGGGATGGGGGTGCCGCTACTGCTCGTGGGCATAGGTGCTGGCAAGTTCATGCCAAAGCCTGGGGGCTGGATGGAGGCGGTGAGCCGAGTCTTTGGCGTGGTGATGTTGGGTGTGGCTATCTGGATGCTCTCACGAGTATTGCCCGATTGGATCACGATGGTGCTGTGGGCTACGCTTTTTATATCCAGTGCCGTCTATTTGCGCTCATTGGAGGGGATAGAAAAAGGAGCGCATTGGTTGGAGTATTTCAAAAAGAGCTTGGGACTTATGCTTTTTATCTACGGTATTTTGGTCTTTATCGGTGCCTTTTTGGGTGCTACCAACCCTTTGGATCCTCTCAAGCCACTCTTGCAAAGTAGAGTCCAAGCTGTGCAGACCAAGCCTTTGTTTCGTTCGATCAAGGACTATAAAGAGTTCGAGCAGATCCTTCAAA
>JALWZJ010000060.1 GCA_027002625.1 Campylobacterales bacterium | reverse complement strand
TGTTTAAAACTCAAAGGGACTCTTCATTCTGTCTAGTTGTCAAAGATCCAAAAGACTCTCAAACCTATTCAACCCGAATAGGTCAGTCGAACCTTTTTCCGTTCAAGGGCCGAAATTTTATCAAACTCTTTCAAGTTTGTCAAGAGCTTCGCTCAGCTTGTAACGAAAAGTTACAAACTCTTTGGAATTTCTCCCAAAGCGAGACGAGAATTATATCAAACTCTTTCAAGTTTGTCAAGCCCTGCTCCCGACCTGTAACTTACCGTTACAGTCGCGACCCAAATCGCCCTCGGCTTCTCTTTTAAAGATCTTCTCCCAAATCGGGAGCGAAATACTACCAAAGTTCGGACGGATTGTCAAGAGTGTGGTGCAAAAGGTACCAGAGCACTTCCCCAGGTAAAGCCGCCACCAAAGGCGTCAAGGAGCAGAAGATCACCTTTGGAGAGCTTGTTAGATTCGTATAGATCGTTGATGGCCATTGGAATCGAAGCGGAGGAGGTGTTGCCATATTTATCAACTGTCACCACCACTTGCTCTTTTTTGAGCTTCAAAGCGGAGGCTACAGCATTGAGAATTCTATAGTTGGCTTGATGGGGAACGAAATAGGAGATATCGTCGCTATCGATGCCGTTTTTGGCCAAAATGTCCACTACATCGTTTGTAAGGGTCTTGACAGCCACTTTGAAAGTTTCGTTGCCTTTCATATGAATAAAGCACTCCCTCTCTTTCAAAACCTCTTCGCTACAGGGTTTGTTGGTACCACATCCTGGGGTGATGAGATAGTCGTGATACTTGCCATCGGCGCAGATATGCACATCCATGATGGCTTCCTCTTTTTTCTCGCTGGCACTCACTACTGCAGCTCCCGCCCCATCGCCAAACAAGATACAGGTAGTCCTATCGGTATAGTCGACGATGGCACTGAGTCGCTCCGTTCCTACGATAAGGACGTTTTTGGCCATTTTGGATTCAATGAACGCCTTGGCAGTGGCAAGAGCGTAGATAAACCCAGTGCATGCTGCACTAATATCGAAGGCTGGGACGTTGGAGATACCAAGCTTCTTGGCTATCATACAAGCAGTCGAAGGCATACAGAAGTAATCAGGAGAGATAGTGGCACAGACAATCATATCGATATCATCTTTTGCAAGGCCTGAACGCTCGATCGCTTGGAGAGCCGCCTTGGTACCCATGTCGCTGGTGGTCTCATTTTGAGCGATATGTCTGGTCTTAATGCCAGTACGCTTGATGATCCACTCATCACTTGTATCCACCATCTGCTCTAAATCCTTGTTCGTCAAGACTTTTGGAGGGACATAAGCGCCAATGGAGCGTAGTGCAGCGTACAAAATCAATCCTTTATTTGACTTCTTGCAGACGTCTTTCGATATATCCGTTGATATCCGACTCTATATAATGGATGGCTTGGAAAATGGCGTTTTTGATCGCTTTTGGCGTACTTTTACCGTGACTAATGATGGCACACCCCTTGATACCGATCAGCGGAGCCCCACCATATTCGCTATAGTCGATCTCTTTTTTCAAAGCCCGAAATACCTTCTTCATCATCAAAGCACCAGCCATACGAATGGGGGTCTTTTTGATATTGGCCTTCATCAATTTACTGATGGCATCGGCTACACCCTCGCTGGTTTTGAGCACGATATTGCCCGTAAACCCATCACATACCACCACATCCACACTGCCGTCGAAGATATTATTGCCCTCCACGTTTCCTTTGAATGTGGGGAGTTTTTGCAAAAGTCTGTATGCGGCTTTGGTGGTCTCGTTGCCTTTGGTCTCTTCTTCCCCATTGGAAAGAAGTCCCACCTGAGGAGTCGGATTTTTCAAAATTGCGGTGGCGTAGGCCTCACCCATCACACCAAATTCGAAAAGATGCTCGGGCTTGCAATCGACGTTGGCCCCTACATCCAAAACAAGAGTCTTTTTATTTTTGTAAGTAGGCATCAAAGTAGCGATTGCAGGCCGAGAGACATTTTTGAGCCGTCCGATCCGAAGTGTAGCCAGACTCATCGTAGCTCCACTATGGCCGGCCGAAACTACGCCATCGGCTTTACCTTGGCGTACCAGCTCGACCGCTTTGTAGATGGAGCTCTCTTTCCTTTTGAGCGCCTCGGTAGCCGGCTCGTCCATCCCTATCACATCGTCAGCTTCCACTATTTCGATGCGATCGAGATATTTTTTGGGAATGAGAGAGAGGATCTTTGCTTTGTTTCCCACGAGAATCGCTTGGAAATCTCTCCGCTCTCTCAATGCCAAAATAGTACCTTCTACAATAGGATAGGGACCGAAATCCCCTCCCATCGCATCGATCGCAACCCGTATCATAGATTACTTATATTCACCTGTGGTAGGGTTGACTCTATGTGGCATCTTCCATGTGCCGTCTTTGTCTTTTACCGGTCTTGCAAGCTTGATTTTGTAGTGTGTTCTTCTTTTTGCCGCTCGCGTCTTGCTCACACGTCTTTTAGGTACTGCCATTGTTACTCCTTTTTGTTTTTACACTCATCGCATAGATGATAATCGAGCCGTACGGACTCTCGCTCCGACTCCATCAACTCGTCAAAATCGATAGAGCCCTCATAAAACTCCACCACATCCGCTTCTTCGAGCGAACCTCGGTAGACTCCGTCACTGAGCTTGAGATGGAGCCGCTCTTCAATGGGTAAAGAAAACTCTTTCCCGCATCGTCGACACTCTACCTTCACGCTACCTTTCAAGGTGCCCTTGAGGTCTACGAGATTGCTATCTTCACGGACGATATTGCCCTGAAGTTTCAAATTCTTGTCGTCAATTTTAATCTCTTTTTGATTAAAACCAACTTTTTTGAATTCGATCTTCAATTAGAGGATCTCCCTTTGGGCAAAAAAGAAAGCGATCTCTTGTTGGGCGTTTTCGAGGCTATCGCTTCCATGTACCGCATTGGCTTCGATACTCTCGGCAAAATCGGCCCGAATGGTTCCAGGTGCCGCCTCTTTTGGATCGGTCGCTCCCATGAGCTCTCGGTTTTTGGCTACGGCATTTTCGCCTTCGAGTACCATCACCACTACCGGTCCACTGGTCATATACTCCACAAGCTCGCCAAAGAAGGGTCGCTCTTTGTGGACTTCATAAAATTTCGCCGCATCCTCTTTGGAGAGTTTGAGCTTTTTGATAGCCGCGATTCTTAGGCCGTTGCTCTCAAATCGATCGATGATCTTTCCGATCACGTTTTTGGCTACGGCATCGGGTTTGATGATGGACAGAGTTCTTTCCATAAGGTCTCCTAAAGGGATTGATAGAATTTTAGAGGGTGATTATAGCAAAAGAAGCATAAGTCAATATTAAAAGGGAGGGTTACTTGGGGCGTGGCCCCAAGAGATTACTCGATAACTGGTAGATGCTGCTCCCTTGCTTCTGGTGGAACATCCTCTCGACAAGGCATTCCCTCATAACACTTGTCCCAAACGATACACCCTTCTGTCGGGCACGCCTCGGCACATGCAGGCACATCGTGGTATCCTACACACTCTACACACTTGTCAGGGTAGACATAGTAGATCTCTTCTCCCGTTGGGTTATCCTCATCGTCTACGATCGCTTCTACTGGACACTCGTCGATACAAGCTCCACAGTTGATACAGATGTCGGTGATCAGTACTGCCATAGTTTCTCCTTTGCTGTGTTAAAGTCAATCAAACTATATCAAGTATAAATTTAAAGCTTCCTTATTCCAAGATACTGGGCGATCTCTTCAGCTTTATCGGTTCTTTCCCATGTAAATTCTGGTAACTCTCTTCCAAAATGTCCATAGGCTGCTGTCTTTTTATAGATAGGTCGTAAAAGATCGAGAGTTTGGATGATCCCTTTGGGTGTGAGGTCGAAAATGGCCCGAACGCACTTTTCGATCTTTTCATCTTCCACTTTACCCGTACCGTGTGTATCGACCATGATGGAGACCGGCTCCACCACTCCAATGGCGTAGGCGATCTGGATCGTCACCTTCTCGCAGGCCCCACTCGCTACCAGGTTTTTAGCCACATATCTGGCCGCATAGGCTCCACTTCTATCCACCTTTGTAGGATCCTTGCCGCTAAAGGCTCCTCCTCCATGGGGACAACTGCCTCCATAGGTATCGACGATGATCTTGCGTCCAGTAAGCCCAGCATCTCCTTGCGGTCCTCCGATGACGAAACGCCCAGTCGGGTTGATATGGTAGACGATATCGTCGGCTATGAGCTCTTTTGGGATCACTTTGTAGACGATCTCTTCGATCACCGCATCTTTGAGGCGATTGTAACTCACATCCGGATCGTGCTGGGTGGAGATGACGATGGTCTTGATATCTTTTGGTTTGCCATCTACGTATCGTACCGTCACCTGGGCCTTGCCGTCTGGCCGCAAAAAGGGCAAAACCCCCTCTTTTCTCGCACGTGCCAGCTCGTAAGTGAGGCGGTGGGCCATAGTGATCGGCAACGGCATCAGCACATCGGTCTCGGTGCATGCGTAGCCAAACATCAGCCCCTGATCTCCAGCTCCGATCTGACCGCCCTCCTGATCCACCCCTTGGTTAATATCGGGAGACTGCTCCCCTACGGCGTTGAGTACGCCCGCACTTCGATAATCGAACCCGTACAAAGCATCCGTATAGCCGATCTGGCGAATCACATCTCTCACGATATCTTGCATGGGAGCGTAGGCTGTGGTCTTGAGCTCACCCGCAATGATGGCAAAGCCATTGCTTAGCAGCGTCTCGCACGCCACTCTCGCATTGGGATCTTCAGCGATGATGTAGTCCAAAATAGCATCGCTGATCTGATCGGCCATCTTGTCTGGATGGCCCTCTGTGACCGATTCGGAAGTAAAGAGATATTCTCTTGCCATTTGTATCCTTTTTTTAGCCCAATTATATCCAAATTCCTTCGACTCCAAGAGCCTATATTTTAAATTTAGCTCGACAGGCTCAACCAGTTTTCAGCAAAAAACAGATATTATTACAATGTTTATCGAATGATAAAAATTATCCAAAGGAGAAAAGATGCTTGTTACGAAAAAAGCACCAGATTTTACCGCACCGGCAGTAATGCCAGACAACACCTTCAACGAAAACTTCAACCTCTATGAAAACCTGGGAGAAAAGGGAGCCGTGCTCTTTTTCTATCCCCTCGACTTCACATTCGTCTGTCCAAGCGAGATCATAGCCTTCGATCACAGACTCGAAGAGTTTCAAAAACGAGGCATCAACGTCATCGGCTGTTCGGTGGATAGCCACTACACCCACCTGGCATGGAAGCGCACCCCTGTAGAGCAAGGCGGTATCGGCAACATCCGCTATCCTCTCGTAGCGGACCTGACCAAAAAGATCTCACGAGACTACGACGTGCTGCTCGAAGATGTGGGGGTGGCTCTAAGAGGCAGCTTCCTCATCGACAAAGATGGCACCATCCGACACTGCGTCATCAACGACCTGCCTCTTGGACGAAACATCGACGAGATGATCAGAATGGTGGATGCGATGGAGTTCGCCAACGAGCATGGCGAAGTGTGTCCTGCCGAGTGGGAAAAGGGCAAAGAGGCGATGAAACCAACCCCAGAAGGCGTTGCCGAATATTTGGCCAAACACGCCAACGAGCTCTAAAGGCTCTGGCGAACCCTCTTGGCCAACTGATGGGGCAAGAGCCCCAGATGCTCCTCTACATCCCTCACTTTGCCGTGGGGGATGAAGCTATCTTCATACTCGAAGCTAACGATATCTACAGGCAATCCAAGCTCTCGTATCGCGCTGGCCACACCACCTAATTGCACACCATCGCTGAAGACAAACCACTTTTTATACCGTTTAGCCAAATCTCGCAAGAGCTCCTCATCCAAGGGCTTGACGAAGCGTAGATCCAAAAGCCCTACGGGGAAATCCAACTCTTGCATCGTCTGGTACGCCTTGCCCACGCCGTTGCCGTATCCTACAAACAAGACCTCCCCCTCATCTATCAAAAGTTCGGCCTTGCCAAGTTCGAATGGAGTGGCCGTAAATTCCTCTTCGAGCACAAAGGCACCTCTGGGATAGCGAAAGGCGCAGGGACGATCGAAAGAGTAGGCGAATTTGACAGCCTCTTGAA
>JALWZJ010000059.1 GCA_027002625.1 Campylobacterales bacterium | reverse complement strand
TCCACCTTCATCACCAAGCGCAAACTCCTCGAAGACACACTGGCCGTCGATCCGCTCTTTTTGGCCAAACTCAGCCTCCACGAGCGCCAGACCCTCCACCCTATCTACGAGACCATAGCCCAGGAGTTGGCCAAACTTCCAGGCCTTCGCATCCCGCCAATCCAAGCCGCTATCTTGCTCAAATCCCATCTGTATGGCTACATCGAACACTGGCTTTTGGAAGATGGCGATCTTTTGAGCAAAAGCGAAGAGGCGTATGAAACTTTCTTGTATGGAGTATGCAGATGAAAAAGCTCAAAAAGTATCTTCTTGGCTTCATTCTCCTTGGCCTGGTAGCGGCGGCGGGAGTGATGATCTATATCAAAACCCACCCAAAACCTCTACCTCCAAATCTCATCATGGGTGTGGGCACCGTTTTGGCCGACGAGACCTACCTCAACACCAAATATCCAGGGCGCTTGAAGCTTCTTAGGGTAGACGAGGGAGATGAAGTGAAAAAAGGGGAGCTGCTGGCTCGCCTTGGCTCACCAGAGTTCGAGGCCAAGAAAGAGTCGGTAGAGCAGATGATTTTGGCCAAAAAAGAGGAGCTAAGAGCCAAAGAGGTGGAGCTGGGTATCGCCCAAGCAAGCCTGCCCCAAAATGTCCAAAAGGCACTGGCGGAGAAAAAGGCCAAAGAGTCGATGCTATTAGAGCTTTCCAACCAGATAGAAGCACTACAAGATGTGGTGCGACAAGACATCAAAGACTACAAACGCCTCAAAAACCTCTATGCCCAGCACCTCGTACCCAAACACAAGGTAGAAGAGATGAGGCTCAAACTCTCCACCGACAAAAAAAAGCTGGAGGCTCTTTTGGCCAAAAAAAGACAGATACTCGCCGCTATCGAAGCGGCCAAAAGCACCATCGCCCAAGCCAAGGCCCAGCTGCAAAAGAGCAAGGCTTTGGAGTATGCTCTCAAAGCTTTGCAAAAAGAGATTTTGGCCCTACAGGCCCAAAAAAAGCAGATCGAAGCGATGATAGCCGAGCTTAGCCTTTATGCTCCTTATGATGGATACGTGACCCAAAAGATAGCCAACATTGGGGAAGTGATAGGAGCTGGGATGGGCGTGGTGGCCCTGGTGGATCCAAAAGAGTTCTATTTGCAAATCTTCGTAGACACCCTCCAAAACGGGCGCATCGAGATAGGCGACAAAGCCGAAATCTTCCTCGACGCCTATCCCGATCGTCCTATACCGGCCAGAGTCTCTCGTATCGCAAAAAAAGCAGAGTTCACTCCCAAAGAGGTGGCTGTCAGAAGTGACCGGATCCAAAAGGTCTATGCCGTACGTCTCAAACCTCTCAAGCCAGATCCCTTACTCAAGCTGGGTCTGCCGGCCATCGGGATCGTATCCACCGACGGCAAGGGACTACCAAGGAGCCTTGACGAGGTGCCACCGCTATGATCCATAAAAACGTGGTCTATCTGGGTCTTACCAGCTTCTTTACAGATATGGCCACAGCGATGATCAATCCGATCCTACCCATCTTCGTGGTGGTGACGCTGCACGAAGGGATGGACAAGCTGGGGCTCGTCGTAGCCATCGCTACATTCGTCAGCTACGCTTTGCGTCTGCTGAGTGGCTACATCAGCGATCGCTTCGGTATCGTCAAGCCCCTCGTAGTGGCAGGCTACGCCCTCTCCGCCCTCTCCAAACCCCTCATCGGCTTCGCCCACAGCTACAAGAGCGTAGCGGCTCTTAGAGCCTTGGAGCGGATGGGCAAGGCTCTGCGCTCGGCTCCCAAAGACGCCTTGCTGGCTCACTTTGGCCAAAAAAGAGCAGGACGCACCTTTGGCTTTCACAAAACTCTCGATATCGCCGGAGAGCTCACCGGCTCCTTGCTGGTCTTTGGCCTTTTGTGGCTGTGGGGCAGTGGCGAAGCGCAGATACGCTCCATCTTTTTTTGGACGCTTCTACCAGGTCTCATCGCCCTATTTATCGTCATATTTTTGGTCCAGGATGTCCCCAAGAGGCCAAAAATCCAAAAGTGGCAGCTAAGAGCGGCGGACAAGAGAGTCATCAAAGAGCTTGGCTTTTATTTTCTTTTCTTGCTCTTCTTTTTTGGAGAGGCCTTTTTTACCATGCGGGCCAAGGATGTGGGGATACCTATAGCCCTCATCCCACTGCTTTTTGTCCTCTCCACCCTCACCCAGACGCTTACCAGCTACTTTAGCGGCATACTCATCGATCGCTTCGGAGCTCTTCGCATCTTGGGTCTTTCCTATCTTTTCGGTCTGGCCGCCCTCTTGGCTCTTTGGCCCAGACAGAGCCTTTTTGTCTGGATAGCCTACGCTCTTTTGGGGCTTTTCATGGTCTTTTCTCTCAATGCCGCCAGAGCCTTTATCGCCACGGCCGCCAAACACAAAGCCAGCGTCTACGGGATATTCTACGCCGCCGTGGCTCTGTGCGGGGCTATGGGGGCCTATCTCGTCGGCTGGCTGTGGGAGCGGTTTGGGGTGGAGACGGCGCTGTTGTACTCTACCATAGGAGCTGGGAGCGTAGCAGTGATCTATACGATAAGGATATATTTTGGCCTCTTTAGAAGTCGATAGAGTCCATATCGCCTACAAAAATGTCGTCGCCGTCAAGGAGGCGAGTTTTACGGCCGATGCCGGCCAGATCGTAGGCTTCATCGGAGCCGATGGAGCGGGCAAGAGCTCCTTGTTTCACGCCATCGCCGGAGTACTGCGATTTAGAGGCGAGATCCGATATGAGGGCCACGCGTACCACTCCCCCAAAGAGGCGGAGCCTCTCAAACCCTATATCGGCCTCATGCCCCAAGGTCTTGGCCTCGTGCTCTATCCCCAGCTAAGCGTCGAAGAGCATCTAAAGTTTTTCGCCAATATCCGAGATATTCCACAAGATAAAGCTTTTCAAGAGTATAAAAAGAAGCTTTTGCACATGGCGGGATTGGAGGAGTTTCCCGATCGTTTGGCCAAAAATCTCAGTGGCGGGATGAAACAAAAGCTCTCCTTGATCTGTACTCTCATCCACAAGCCAAAACTTTTGATCCTCGATGAACCCACTACGGGTGTCGATCCGCTCAGCCGTCGGGAGCTGTGGGAGATACTGGACCAAAACCGCAAAGAGGAGGGATCGCTCACACTCTTTAGTACCGCATATATGGCAGAAGCCGCCAAGATGGACAAGATCCATCTCATGGACGAGGGAGAGATCATCGCCCAAGGAAGTGCCAAAGAGCTGATCGGCTCCGCCAGACCCTATACCTACCAAGAGACCCACTGCCAGGAGTGTATCACCTTCAACCGACGCACCTACTCCCTCAAGCCCCTCTCCGTACCCCACGCCGAGCCCACACTCGAGAGCCTCTTTTTCATCAACGCCCTCAAAAAGGGCAAGATCCCGCCTCCTGTGGAGGTACTACCCAGAGAAACCCAGATAGACATCCCCCAAATTGTGATGGAGGCCAAGGGGCTCACCAAGCGATTTGGAGACTTCATAGCGGACGATCATATCGATATGCAGCTGCGACGTGGCGAGATTCTGGGGCTCTTGGGCGCCAATGGAGCTGGCAAGACCACATTTATCAAGATGCTCTTGGGACTCTACCCAATCGACGAGGGGGAGCTCTATCTGCTTGGACGCAAGATCCAAAGCCCAAAAGATAGACAGCAGCTCAAAAGCTTTATTGGCTACATGAGCCAAAATTTCGCTCTATACAAAGATTTGACGATCAGGGAAAATCTACTCTATTTTGCCAATATGCACCGGCTGCCTCTGGCCAAAGCCAGCGAACGGATCGAGCGCTTGGCCAAGTCGCTGGGCTTTTGGGACTATATGGACAATTTTCCAAAAGATGTGCCTATGGGGATCAATCAGCGCTTCAGTCTCGCTGCCGCTATCTTGCACGAGCCGGTGGTGCTCTTTTTGGACGAGCCCACAAGTGGCGTGGACACTATCGCCAGAGCCCAGTTTTGGCAGTTGCTGCACAAACTCAAGCGAATATGGGGGATCTCCATCCTCGTGACCACCCACTATATGAGCGAGGCTCAGTACTGCGATCGGGTGGTGGTGCTACGGCGGGGCAAAAAGATCGCCGACGCCAGCCCCAAAGAGCTGGAGCGACGCTTTGGGACCGATGATTTCGAGGAGGTCTTTTTGCGGCTATACGAGGAGCGAAGATGAGAGCGGGTGTCATCAAAGGCTATATGCAAAAGGAGTTCAAGGATCTGGTGCGAACTCGGATGATCTATCTGGTCTATCTCCTGCCTACCATGATCTTGCTCCTCTTTGGCTACGGGATCCGCTTGGAGGTCACAGGAGCTCGCACTATCATCATAGACCAAGATCAGAGTCGCTTCTCCAAAGAGCTCATCGACAAATTCACCCACTCCAAATATTTCAACGCCAAAGTACTCCTCATCTCTCCCAACGAAGGCCTACACCGCATCAAGCAGGCCAAGACCGACATCCTCCTCATCATCCCACCCCACTTCGAGCAAGACCTCCTCCATGGCCAAAAGAGCGAGATAGCAGCCTTTATTGACGGCGCTTTTCCCCTCAGGGCCACCACGATGCAAGGCTATGTGGAAGGGGTGATCTTACATGCCGCTAAAGAGCTGGCCCAGCGTTTTGGTCTAAGACATCCTCTCATCACTCTCAACCACCGAGCCCTTTTCAACCAGGCTATGCGGGACGAAAACGCCATCGTACCAGGCCTCATCGGTCTGATACTGCTCGTCGCTCCTGCACTTCTTTCGGCACTGCTCATCGTCAAAGAAAAGGAGATGGGTACTATTTTCAACTTCTACTCCTCTCCTATCAAAAAGTCGGAGTTTCTCATAGCCAAGCTCACGCCTGTCTTTTTGCTCCACTCCATCAATATTTTCATCCTCTTTTTGTGGGCTACATGGTGGTTTGAGGTCCCCTTTAGAGGAAGTTTTTGGCTCTACTGGGTAGCTTCGGAGCTCTACGTGCTCATCAGCCTCTCCATAGGACTCCTCGTCTCTATCGTCACCAATCGCCAGATCGTAGCGGTGGTGCTCACTCTCATCATCACCATCATTCCTGGATTTTTATACTCTGGCATACTCATGCCCATCTCTTCGATGGTGGGGGAATCCTACATCGAGGCCCACATCTTTCCTGTGATGTACTACAACCATATCATCTACGACACCTTTCTCATCGGTCAGGGACTGGCCTCTATGAAAAATATCCTCTATCTGGCGATACTGACCGGCTATGGGGCGCTGCTTCTTTTTATAGGGGCGCTGCTACTCAAAAAGGAGCTACGATGAGAGCCTTTTGGAGTGTTTTGGCCAAAGAGTTTTTATCCTTTCTTCGCTCATGGGGACTTGTGGCGGTGGTGCTCTACTCTTTCACTCTCGATGTCTATATAGCGGGGCAAGGGATCGAAGTGAAGCCACGAAACGTCAGTGTAGGCTACGTGATCGAGGGAGGTGGTGTGCTACCTCAAAAGATCCTTTCGCACCTGCACGCCCCTGAATTTCAAAAACCTATCTGGTTCGCCAGCCAAAAAGAGCTGCAAGAGGCGATTTTTAATAAAGAGATCCTCGTAGGGCTCATCTTTGGGCACGATTTTGAGAAAAATATCGCCGCTCACAAAGGGGCACAGCTTGATGTACTGCTCGATGCCACCGCCGCCAGCCAGGCCTACATCACTCTGGTCTACTTGCAAAACACGCTGCTACGCTTGGAAAATATCCACATCCCCCTCAAGCTCAAGATCCATAAGCTCTTCAACCAAAACGCCGATTCGCATATGTTCATCTCCTTTGCCGAGATGCTCTCGGTGATCACCATGATCGGCATTATCCTCACCGCCGCCGTCTTCGTCAAGGAAAAAGAGGATGGCACATGGGATATCATGCTCCTTATGCCGGTAGATAGTCGCCTAATCATTTTGGCCAAAGCCGCGAGCCAGATCGCCATCGTCATGGGAGGTATCATCATCTGTGTGGGATTTGTACTCCTTGGAGTCTTTGATGTACCCATCAACGGCTCCTTTTTGGCCTTTATACTCCTTAGCCTCCTCTATGCTTTTACTATCGCTGGCATCGGCCTTTTTATCGCCGCGGCCTCGCATACCATCATGGAGGTGGCTCAGCTCTC
>JALWZJ010000058.1 GCA_027002625.1 Campylobacterales bacterium | reverse complement strand
TTTGGCGGCAAAAGAGGAGATGGGAGAGTCCGTCCAGTGGCCCGAGGAGTACTACCGAGGCGACTATATCAAAGATTTGGCCAAAAAGGCGATCGAAGAGTTCGGATCAGACTTTTTCGCCAGCGAGAAGGCGATAGAGGAGCTCTCAAACTGGGGAAAAGATCGGATGATGGAGCTCATCGTCTCCGATCTGGAGCGAGTGGGTATCCAGTTCGACTCCTTTGTGAGTGAAAAGTCTTTGTACGAGAAGTGGGACGAGGTGCTGCATATCCTCAAAGAGCATGGGGCGATCTATGAAAAGGATGGGAAGCTGTGGCTGCGTTCCAGCGAATATGGCGATGAAAAAGATCGGGTGGTTGTACGAGAGGATGGACGTCCCACCTATTTGGCAGGAGATATTATCTACCATTATCAAAAGTTTCAAAGAGGATTTGATCGCTACATCAACATCTGGGGAGCCGATCATCACGGCTATATCGCCAGAGTCAAGGCGGCCGTGAAATTTTTGGGCTACGATCCTGATCGTCTGGAGGTACTGCTGGCTCAGATGGTCTCGCTCCTTAAAGGGGGAGAGCCCTACAAGATGAGTAAGCGGGCGGGCAATTTCATCCTCATGAGCGAGATAGTCGAGGAGATCGGATCCGATGCGATGCGCTTCATGTTTTTGAGCAAGAAGGCCGATACCCACTTGGAGTTCGATATCGATATCCTCAAGCACGAAGACGCTTCCAATCCGGTCTACTATATCAACTATGCGCATGCCAGAGTCCATTCAGTGCTGGTAAAAGCTGGCAAAAGTGCCCAGGATGTGGCGGATGTGCCTCTTGTAGGACTTCCTCAAGAGGCCAAAGATCTGCTCTTTGACGCACTGGTGCTGCCTGAAGTGATCGAGGATGCCTATGCCAAGAGGGAACTGCAGCGACTCACCGATTATCTGAAATTTTTGGCGGCCCAGTTTCACAGCTTCTACAACAAACACAAGGCCATCGGGACGGAGTACGAGGATCGCTATCTCAAGCTCTTTTTGGTCGTGGCCCTCTCTATCCGTGTAGGTCTGGGACTCCTTGGTATCGAAGCCAAAAAAAGGATGTGACGTGATCGAAAAACGAACGAAGCGGATCAAAGAATTGCTTGAGGAGAAAAAAGGTGAAAATGTGGAGGTGATCGACACCTCCGGTGGAGACTACTTCGTAGACAGGGTGGTCGTGGCCACTTCACTGAGTGACAAGCATACGAGTGCGCTGCTCGACTGGCTCAAAGAGAAGCTCAAGCCCGAAGGGGAGGAGTTTTTGAAAGTGCAAGAGGGAGATGAGTGGATCGTGGTGGATTTGGGCGACATTCTCGTCCATCTCATGACCGACGCTTATCGCCAAAAGTATCAGATCGAGGAGTTTTTGAGAGAGCTTTTAGATAAAAACGCCTGATCGGCCATGCCAAGATCTTGGGTAGATAGCGAAGTTTCGGATCTTTTCTAAGCTCGGTGGAGCTGATCGGCACCTTCACTTTCAATACTCTATATCGTCGAGGTATCTTCACATCCCCTCTCGTGGCTACCACAAACTCCACCTCTTTTTCGAGTCTTCGGTAATTTTTCCATTTGTGTAGGCTCGCCAGATTGTCGCTGCCGATGATGTAGTAGATCTTTTGGGGAGCGAAGCGTCGCTTGAAATACTCTACCGTCTCGATGGCGTAGGTGGGACGCCCTTGAGCGATCTCGAAATCGCTTAC
>JALWZJ010000057.1 GCA_027002625.1 Campylobacterales bacterium | reverse complement strand
TTGGGATTGGAGGCGAACTCTTCTAAAAAGCGGTCGTCCATATGGAGTGGATGGGGAGAGGTGAAGCGGATCCTTTTGACCTCCTCTATTTCGCTTACCATCTTGAGTAAATCGGTAAAATCGATATCTCTCTTGCCGTCGCTAAAGCGTCTACCGTAGTTGTTGACGTTTTGACCAAGCAAAAAGATCTCTTTGGCACCACTTTGGGCCGCTTTTTTTGCCTCTTGAAGTATGAGCTCTGGAGGGATGGAGATCTCTTCTCCTCTGGTGTTGGGTACGATACAAAAGGTACACTTCTTGTCGCATCCTATGGAGATGTTGACGAAGGCTTTGTAAGGCGAGCTGCGAAACTCACTAAAGGCGTAGGTGCTCTCATCGTGATCGATATCCACCTCCACCGCTTTTTCCTTTTTGATCACTTCGGTGATCTTGGAGACGTTTCTGGCTCCCAATACGAAGCTCACATAAGGAGCTCTTTTGATGATCTCCTCTCCCAGATGGCTGGCGGTACAGCCACATACTCCGATCTTGGCCTCCGGTTTTTTGACCTTGTTGAAGTGGCCGATCTCGCTAAAAAGCTTGTGGACCGGCTTTTCACGCACACTGCAGGTATTGATGAGGATCAGGTCCGCCTCTTCGAGATTTTGGGTGAGCCGGTAATTCTCTTTTTGGGTCAGTTCCGCGATGATGTGCTCGCTATCGCGCACGTTCATCGCACATCCAAGTGTCTCTATATAGAGTTTTTTCATGCTAAGATATGCACCTCGTAGATGTAGTCGTTTTCGTCCAGACCATATTTGACTTCCCGAAAATAGACGCTATATCCTCTTTGTTCGAAATAGTCCACCAACTCCATCAAATCTTTGTGGGAGTTCTCTCTATCGAAGTAAAAAATCTTGTTCCCCTCTTTTTTGACCATCTCTTCTATCTTTTCGAGTGTGATCTTTTTCGGTTTGGCTTTGAGATCTTCGCGTGCGAGTTTTAGTTCCATCATCACCCTTTGTTGTATAGTAAGTGGGATATTATATCAAATTTTTACAATCCTTATAATCTAAAGTTAATCTTAATTCAAGAATTGTTTTTGTAAAATTAGACAACTTCTATCTCCTCAATAGATAAAAAATCACGAGACAAGGTTTGAAAGATGGAGAAAATTGCAGATATTATAGATTCTATTGCCCATGAAAAAGGGCTCGATGTCCAAAGTGTCACCGAAGCTATCAAAACCGCTTTTATCAATACGGCCAAGAAGGTGCTTGGCGAAGACAAAGAGTTCGAGGCGGAGCTGGATGAAAAGAGCAAAAAGATCCAGGTCTTCCAAAAAGTGGAAGTGGTACCCGACGACGATGAAAGAGCCAATGAGAGTCCCGAACGCTATATCACCCTCAGCGAAGCCAAACAGATCGATCCGGACGTAGAAGTAGGAGACGAACTGCGCTATCCGGTGGAGTTGGAAAAGCTGGGACGAACGGCGGCGATGCATCTGCACAACGAGATCGAATACCATATCCAGCGCCTCATCGAGCAGCAACTTTTCGAAAAGTACAAAAACAAAGAGGGGACCATCATCAGTGGTACCGTCACAAGAGTGGACGAGGATGGCAACACCTATGTGGAGATCGACGAGGTCAAAGGGATCTTACCCAAAAGATACCGTATCAAAGGGGAGGTCTTCAAGCCGGGCGACGTAGTCAAAGCGATCCTAAGACGGGTGGTGATCGATAGGGTCTACGGGATCTACTTGGAGCTTAGCCGCACCACCCCAAAATTTTTGGAAGA
>JALWZJ010000056.1 GCA_027002625.1 Campylobacterales bacterium | reverse complement strand
ATCACCCTAAGCTACGGGAGGAGTTTGTCTCTTTTTTGGAGAGGCTCGAGGCTCCTCAGCTCTTTTTGATGGGAGATATCTTCGATCTTTTGGTGGGTGGTGTGGAGGCAACTATCCGCCAAAACGCTCCTCTTATCCAAGCACTCAATCAGTGGTGTACAGATAAAGAGTGCTACTATCTCGAAGGCAACCACGACTTTTTGCTTTCTGGTATCTTCCCAAACATTCGAGTCGTCGATAGATTCGCTCAGCCGCTCTTGGTGCATGCTGGCTCCAAGCGGGTGGCTCTGGCTCACGGCGATATCCATATAGATGGCCTCTATCGCCGTTATATCGAAGCGCTACAAAGTCCAAAACTGATCGCTTTTTTGAATTTTTTGGATCGCTACGTACCGATTTCTCGAAAGATCCAGCACTACAACGCCTCCAAAGATCTGTGTAGAGTCATCGAAGATTTCCAATCAATTGCCCAAAAGAGGGTGGAGTGCTACGATGCCGATATTGTGATCGAGGGGCACTACCATCAGCGCTGCAGGTGCTCCTTTGGCCAAAAGGAGTATATCAATCTACCAGCCTTCGCCTGCACCCAGGAGGTACTGGTGTGGGATGGGGAGTTTAGTTTCGCTCGAATGTGATGCCAAAGCGTACCATCAGCCGGTAGCTTGGCTCGAAGTGGTTTTCTATACGCCACAGCACCGCGGGAGAGAGCTCGTAAAAGAGCCACTTGCGATAGAAGATATCACGATAATCTGCTCCTACATAGTAGTAGTTCACTTTAAAAGAGGTTTGGATATCGTTGAGTGCGTAAAGATCGATATGGGGTGTGAGGGTGGTGTAGCGTCCCAAAGAGTGGTAGAGCTTGAGTGAATGCAAAAACTCCAGTGAAGAGGAGGGGCGCTGACGATAGCGAATATCGTTTTCGAAGGCAAAGAGGGTACGAGAGCCAAGAGTGTGCTGATAATTGAGAAAAAATAGATCATCGAATTTTCTATCGAGATAATAGCCTATACGCACGCCATAGTAGAGCCATCCATCCAACACTCTCTTTTCGTCGTTCCATTCGGCAGCCAAGAAAGGGTCTGGCGAGATTTTGTGAAAACGAACTCCAGCTCTATAAGAGATATTGGTGGAAGTAAGATAGCTTAGTCCTGCCAAAAAGGAGCTGTTTTGGATGGAGCTTCTTACATTGCGAGCACTCTGACTATCGAGATTTTCATTTGGTTTGTAGTCTTGGAAGAAAAGATGGAGCTTTTTTTGAGTGCGAGGAAGCTCCAGATGGGCTCTGATATTGAAGCGAAATCTGGTCTCTTTTTTGGTCTCCAAGATCGTATCGATGGAGCTTTGGACAGAAAAGCGCTGCTTGATCGATTCGTTGCTGTCACTAAGCCACCGATCCAACGCCTGAAGCTGCTTGGCTATCCAGCTGTTGGTCCAGCGGTGGAGGGTGTCGATATCCGCAGCCAGTGAAGAAAGAAGAAAAAAAAGACTAATCCAAAATCGCATCGGCCAGCTCGAATCTGTTGGCTGTCATGATGTGGATCTTGGGGTGGATCGCTTTGATGTTTTCAAAAAGCTCTTTGGAGAGCCAAAACCCCACTTCAAACTCCTTTTGCTCCCCATCTTTGTGGGCTTTGTAGAGCTCGTCGATCCAGACTCTGGGTACATTGATACCCGGTACGTGGGAGGCCAGAAACTGAGCTGTTTTGAGTTTGGTGATGGGAAAAAATCCCAAGATCAGCTGAGATTTGGCCCGCTCGCCCTCAAACTCCCCTCTGGCCTCTTCGAAAAGCTCCAAAAGCCGTAGGATATTCTCTTTGTCAAAAACCGGCTGGGTGATCACCCCCACCGCTCCATGTTCGATCTTTTTTCGCATCTTCTTTTGCAAAGTTTTGGGATTTTTGGCGTAGGCGTTGCTGACGGCGAAGGGGTAGATCTTTTTGGGCTTGATCTTGAACTCTTTGCCTGCGTAGTCGATACCGGCGTTGAAGCATTTGATGATGTCCAGCAGCAGGGTGCTGTCTCCTTCGAAGCAGCCTTTGGTATTTGGCTGATCGCTGATCTTGGCTGGATCTCCTGTGAGGGCCAGGATCGTACGCACGCCAAAGTCGTTGGCTCCCAGGAGGTCGGACTGGAGGGCCAGTTTGTTGCGATCTCGCATACTCATCGTGGCGATCACCGGTTTTTGGAAGCGATTTTGAAGTTTGAGCGCTGCAAAGAGGGCACTATATTTGAGTTTGGCCAAAGGGTTGTCGGTGGTACTGAAGGCATCCACCTTTTTGTGAAGCTTCAACTCTTCGATCTTTTGGACGATGTTGTCGATGGTGGGAGCATGTCCTGGAGTGGTCTCCAAAGAGAAAAAAGAGTCTGTGCGTAGTTTTTGGATCAGAGCCTCGGTCATTTATGGCCTTTTACAAGAAAAATATCCAAGAAATTACCAAACTATCGCTCAAACAGAGTGCAATTTCTTCATCACTTGAAAATTTTACTAAAAAGTGCGAACACAAGCGCCCTGCGGGTTGAGCGCACTTTTTTGGCCAAAGGCCAACATAAAATTTTCAAGCTGAAATTGCAATGTTTTCGCTCTATTTGTAATTTCTTGATTTTGTCTATTCTAATCAAACTTTCGTTAAACTATAGTAAAAAAGGAATGAGATGAAGCTCTGTGTGTTCGATTTCGATTCGACCTTGATGGATGGAGAGACCATCGACTTTTTGGCCAGGCCTTTGGGGCTGGAGGAGAAGGTGGCCGAGATCACGGAGATGGCGATGCGAGGAGAGCTGGATTTTTTCGAGAGTCTCATTACCCGTGTGAAGCTACTGGAAGGGCTGGAGGTGCAAAAGGTGGATGAGATATGCCACAATCTTCCCTTCATGCCTGGGGCTAAAGAGACGATCGATGCGCTCAAGCAAAGGGGCATAAAAGTGGTGGTCTTTAGTGGCGGCTTTCGCAACGCCACCTCCCATGCCAGGAAGGTACTGGGGTTCGATGCCGACTTTAGCAATATCTTACACGCCAAAGATGGCAGACTCACGGGACTTGTAGGTGGGGAGATGATGTTTGGCTTTAGCAAAGGGGATATGCTCGAGCGCCTCCAAAAGGTGCTTGGAGTATCACCTGAAGAGACCATGGCCGTGGGGGATGGGGCCAACGATGTGAGCATGTTCGCTCATGCGGCCAAAAAAGTGGCCTTTTGTGCCAAGGACGTGCTCAAGGAGCGAGCCAATATCGTGGTGGACAAGAAGGATTTAAGAGAGATTTTACATTATGTGGAGTAAGATGAAGGTATGAAAAAGATACTTTTTGCGTTGATTATCATCACTCTCGCTCTTTGGGGAGCGCCGAAGGAGAAAAAGATGCAATTGCTCTCACCAGCTTTCGAAAACGGGGGATTTATCCCCGCCAAATATACCTGTGATGGAGCCGATATCTCCATCCCGCTCATTTTCAAAGACGTCCCTGCCGAGGCCAAGAGTATCGCCATCGTCATGGACGATCCCGATGCTCCTATGGGGGTCTTCGTACACTGGGTGATCTACGATATTCCAGCCGATCTGGAAGGACTGCCAGAAGGGATCCCCAACGAGCCTGTGCTGGAATATGGTATCAAGCAAGGGATCAACGACTTTCGACGTATCGGCTATGGAGGTCCATGTCCGCCAAACGGAGCGCACCGCTACTTCATCAAAGCCTATGCCCTCGATAGAGTTTTGAACGCCGAGCCAGGTCTGACCAAACATCAGCTTTTGCAACTCATTCAGCCTTTCGTCATCGACGATGCGGTGCTGATGGGGATCTATGAGCGATAGGTGCCATATCGGTACCAGCGGTTTTTACTACGATCATTGGAAGGGGATCTTCTATCCCCCCGATCTGCCAAAGAGTAGATATTTCGAATACTACGCCTCCTTTTTCAATACGGTGGAGATGAACTCCACCTTCTACCATCTACCAAAATCGAAGACTATCGAGCATTGGTTGCAAAAATCTCCCGAAAACTTTCTCTTTTCCATCAAAGCCTATAGAGGGATCACCCACTATAAAAAATTGCTGGATGCTAAGGATGAGCTTTATCGCTTTATCCATCTGATCAAGCCTCTTAGACCAAAGCTTGGCGTCATTCTCTTTCAATTGCCCCCTTCGCTCCATTTCGATTTGGTGCGGTTGGCCGATTTTTTGCAGCTTCTGCCCTCTGTCTACCGATATGCCGTGGAGTTTCGCCACACCAGCTGGTACCAAGAGGCCACATACGAGCTGCTGCGCCACTACGAGATGGCCATGTGTCTGCACGACTTTGGCCAAAAAAGTGTTCCCTTCGAGATCACCGCCCCTTTTGTCTATGTGCGTTTTCACGGGGCGAACGGGCGCTATGTGGGCTCCTACGATGAGAGTGTGCTGGTCTCTTGGGCCCAAAGACTTCGACCTTACTGCCAGACCAAAGAGATCTTTTGCTATTTTAACAACGATTTTGGTGGGGCGGCCATAGAGGATGCCAAGCGCTTACGGGCTCTTTTGGAAGCAGAGTAGAAAGATATCGAAAGCTTTATGCTTTTGGATAGTATGGGCTATTTTGAAGCAACGCTTGACAAAGCCGTGACGCTCGAAAGTTTCGGCAAGTCTCCTTGGATCGAAGCCAAAGTGGTGCACTCCTTGATTGTCGGAGTGGAAGCTGCCATCTTCGCTGACCAGATCGGCTACACAGACAAAGCCTTGTGGTCGTAACTTTTTGGCCAAATTGTGGATAAGGGTATCGATATCCTCGATGTGGTGAAAGGTCATGGAGCTGACGATCAGATCGAAAGAGCCAGGCAGATCTTCTAATGAGATTTGATAGGCTCTGATGTATGGATCATCGGATTTTTTGTTGAACTCTTCGACCATCTTGGCCGAGGTGTCGATACCCGTGATGCTTTTGGCCAGATCCACGAGCTCGAAGCTCACCAGCCCCGTCCCACATCCAAAGTCCAAGATATCGTAGTAGCCACCTGGCAGGCACTCTTTGATAGCGCTCGCCACCTTTTGGGCAGTCTGGCGCCGTCTTTGGTTCTTGTCCCACTCTTGGGCTCTCGCGTCGAAGCTACTCACCCTTGAGCCCCAAGCAGTTGATGGCGATTCCCCGGATCTTTCTGGCCTGGTAGTCGAGCTTGAACCATCTCTCGTAAATCTCTTTGGCCGGGATATCTTTGGCTTTGGAAAAATCCAGTGCTCCATTTTCATCTTTTGGGATATAGTCTTCCAAAAATTCGTACATCTTCATACGCATCTGTTCATATTTTTTGAACTCTTTCATCGCTTGATCTTTATCCATTTCCTCTCCTTGTGGGTAGATAGTATGCAAAAAGTACCCTCGTCTTTCAAATGTGGCACTTCAAAACAATCTATAAGCTAAATTGTACTAAAATTTGTGCAAATCCAACGTTGGAGAAGGGTATGATTTTAGAAGCTGTCAAGTATATGATCCTTGGTATGGGGATCGTCTTTTTGTTCTTGCTCTTGATGGTGTGGGTGCTCGATTGGCAGCACAAGCTTTTGTTGAAGTATTTCCCCGAAAGCTTCGAAGAAAACAAAGAGCCTCCCGTGACCAGCAAGCGAGAGAAGCTCAAAAAGGTAGCTGCCATTACAGCGGCACTACATCATATGAAAAACTCATAAAAGAGGAACGGCATGGCACAAAAAAAGAAATATATCGACGTGATGGACACGACCTTTCGAGACGGTTTTCAGTCCGTTTTTGGTGGGCGGGTGTTGATGAAAGATTTCCTACCCGCTTTGGATGCGGCCAAAGATGTGGGGATCACCCACTTCGAATTTGGTGGAGGAGCGAGGTTTCAAAGTCTCTTTTTCTATCTGCGTGAAAACGCTTTTGAGATGATGGACGCCTTTAGAGAAAAAGTGGGACCCGAGGCAAACCTGCAGATACTCGCTCGTGGGATCAACACGGTGATGCTCGATACGGGTAGTCGCGAGATGATCGATCTTTTCGCCAAGCTCTTCGCCAAGCACGGTACTACCACCGTGCGAAACTTCGATGCTCTTAATGATGTGGACAATCTGGAGTACTCGGCCAAATGTATCAAAAAGTATGGGATGAAGCACGAGATCGTGATCACCATCATGGAGCTGCCTCCTGGATGCGAAGGGGCCCATACGCCAGAGTTTTATGAAAAGACTTTGCGAGAGATCCTCGATCGGGGTATCGAGTTCGATAGCCTCGCTTTCAAAGACGCCAGCGGTACCAGCACGCCCCAAAAGGTCTATGAGACCATCAAGCGAGCCAGAAAACTTTTGGGTGACGATGTGCATATACGCCTACACACCCACGAAACCGCTGGAGTGAGCGTAGCGGGATATCTGGCCGCTTTGGAGGCTGGTGTGGATGGGATCGACTTGGCGGCATCTCC
>JALWZJ010000055.1 GCA_027002625.1 Campylobacterales bacterium | reverse complement strand
CTCTTCGCTTTTGGCTTCCGCGATAGTCTCGAACACCCCTTTGGTGACAGCTATACCGGCCACAGCGGCGGCTGCGCTCCCTTTGAGAAAATTTCTTCTACTCTCTAAAAAACTCATATGCACTCTCCTTAGCTAAGAGGTAGTAGTTGTGGAATGATAAGCCATACATGTTTGGCGATATACAAACCGATGATAGCCGATACACTGGCGAGATAGAGCAGTGAACTGCTTCGTGATTTGAGGCTGAAATAGACCAGTACCATTGGTATGATGAAAGCAAGCCACTGACCAGCCCAGAACATCACATGGTAGACTCCACCCTCTTTGACGTACGCCAAAATCGCCGCTACCTCTTCGGCTTTCATATGTCCGAAGTAGTACTCTCCCATATAGAGCACGAAACTTAAAAATGCGCTACTGCCAAGGATGATGGCCAGATCTCTTTTGACCTCATAGCTCCATTTGCCACCCAACAGCAAAAAGACGGCACTACCACACAAAAGAGCCGCCAAAAGCATCTGAGCCAGCTCCGTCGGTGTCTGCCAAAGCTCTCTGGCAGTCGCCTCGCCCATGATAGTCGCCGTATAGAGTGTCACTGGAATTGCCAACACCACGGCAATTTTTAGCAAAGGATCGTAATATTTTTCGAGCTTACACTCTTTTTTGAGCAGATATTTTTTGATAGCGATCACACAAAGGATAAAGACGATACCGGTAAACACCGTCGCCATCCAAGCACCCACGGTAATTGCACTCGTAAAGTGAGGATAAGCGAAGATATGCCACATTCTAAATGGCTGATGCAGATCGAGCAAAGTGAAAAGCAAGAAGATGTTCAAAAAGATAAAAGAGATGATCGGCATCCACAGTCGCACCTGATCACCCACTTTGTCGTTGTACCTCGCCAGCAAGTAGGCTCCTACCAAGATCACACCCGTACCGATACTCTTGGCCCACATGTTGAGTGTGATCATCCATCCCCAGATCACCTGTGGAATGGGTACGTCCAAGGTTACGATAGCGTTGGTCGCTGCTACAGTATGTTCTACCATTAGTGGCCTCCTATATGATCTAAATGGGTGATTTTGTTGAATAGGTTGTATCCCTCTTCCCGTTTGGCAGCCAATGGATTGAGCTGCACTTCGCCACCACCTACGTAGAAATGTTTTGGATGGGTGTTTTTCTCCGGTTTTCTCACTTTCACGCCACCATTTTTTTGGTGTTCCATGATATATCTGGAGATGTGGCTGGTCGGATCGTCAAGGTCACCGAAGATGTTGGCCTCCACTGGACATGCCACCACACACGCCGGCATCATCTCGCTGGCGATTCTGTGCGCGCAGTAGGTACACTTGTCCGCTGTATTGGTCTCTGGATCCATATAGATCGCTCCATATGGACAGGCCATCATACATCCAGCACACCCGATACATCGCTCCCTGTCGATATTGACGATACCGTTTTCGAGATAGTGCAAGGCACTCACCGGACAGATCCGCTCACATGGCGCATCCTCGCAGTGGTTACATCTTAGAGGCGTGTAGGTCCGTCTCGTCTCCGGATATACCCCTACATCCACATATTTGACACGAAGTCTCCAGCTATGGAGGGGGACTTTGTTTTCCACCTTACACGCCACCTCGCAACCTTTACACCCCATGCAGAGGTTCAAGTCGACCAGAAAGCCCAACTTCATACTCGCTCCTTTTGCGTTGTTGACCAGCTCTCCAAAAGCGTTGCTTATGGATTTGATAAGCTGGCTAAATACCGAAATATCGCTATTTGATAGCTATGAATAGTCTAACATTTGTAGCTTAACTTTTGATAAAAACCATTCCAAAAGGGGCTCATTCGCTCAGGTGAGCCGCTTCCATTTGCAATAGAGTGTTTTTCATCAGAAGTTTTGATGATAAAATGAAAAAATTCTAAAGCAGTTGATACAAAAAATTTGGAGTGATGTCGAAATAGTAGTTGAGGCAGCGTATGGAGGGGGCGATCTCGTCACAAGGTTTTCGAGGCTGAGGTGGCAGGACGAACTCTTTTGGCCAAAATCTGGCGGAAGTGGCGAGTACATCCACCTCTATCCCAGCCTCTTTGGCCGCTAAGGCGATAGGGTAGGTGCCGATCTTGTGCACCAGTCCAAAATCCCCTATCCCGTCGGCTCCAAGGAGCACTCTATCGCACTTTCTTACAAGATATGCAGCCGCTGCATCGGTGACGAGGGTAGCCTCAATACCGGCCTTTCGTAAGATGTGGTAGAGTGCCACACCCTCTTTTTTTGGCCGAGACTCTGTGACGAAGACCTCCACTCTTTTTTGTAGCAGCACCTCTTTGACCAAAGAGCTGTGGGAGTGGGTCAAGATCCGCTCACCATCCTTGATCAGCTGGCAAGCCCTTTGGATCAAAGCCTCCTTTTCCTTCGTCTCTTTGGCCAAAAACTCCTCTATCGCCATACACGGCTTGGGACTTTCTTGGACATATTTGGCTAAATTGAAAAGGGGAGCCATCCAAGGCTGGGTCTTTGGCAAATCGTGGAGCAGCCTTTGGAGTTCATCCAACTCTTGGCAGTGACGCAAAAGGATATCGGCAGCCTCTCGAAGCAAAAAGGAGGCACCATGAATGGAGTCTTTGGCCAAAGGGATCAGCTTGGGGTGCATAGGCTCTTGATTTTAGCCAGATAGCTATATTTCATATCCAGCTCGAAGCTCTCGTTGGTGGGATATTCGTAGCCAAAGACCCTCTTCCAAAGAGAGTGATCCTCCATACACATATAAAAAAAGACCTTTTTATGCCATGGAGCGAGGGAGCGGTAGGCGAAGCGAAACATCTCCTCTTTGATTGGCAGTGGATAGGAGAGTTTACCAGCTGCATCCACCAAAGGCATCTGCAAGATCTTGCTCCGCATTCCCCGCTGGCGCAGCTTTTTCATCACGGGCTTGATAAAGGTCAAAGTCCCCAAAGAGACCATCGCCACACGATCTGGATCGAAGCGCTGCAGCAGCTCCTCGAAAACCTTCCCATACGCCTCTTGCCACCCTTCAAACCAGATCATGGGATGGAAATGAAACCCGACAAGCCGTCCTTTGTCATGGATCTTTTGGGCCGCTTCCAAGCGCTCGTGGAGGCTGGCAGTGAGGCGCTCCTCGTTTTGGATGATGATCTGGGGATTGAGGCTCCAAGTGGTGATGATGTTGGGCGGATAGTCGTTTTGTAATAGATAGCTTACATTGTCGCTTTTGGTCTTGAGCTCCAAGATGACGTTTGGATGGGCTTTGGCAAACGCTATCAAAGCCTCCAGCACTCCCCCACGATTGCCCCACATGAGGCTGTCACTACTTTGACCAGTACCGATATGGTAGATCTGGTTTTCGTCTATTGGAAGCGAGAGAAGCTTTTCTTTGAGGTTGGTATTGAAAGAGATGGTATCTTCGTTGTAAAAGCTTTGGATCGAGCAGTAGCTACAGTCAAACCCGCAGCTCTCCACCATATCCAAAGTCCATAGATTGCAGCATCTGGTCTTTGGACTGGCCACAGGACACATCCCAAAGCCCAGTTTTTTATCCCTCTCCTCGAAGCGTATCTTGTGGGTCTTTTCTTTATCGATTGTAAAACCCTCGTAGCTTTTTGGCTTTTCTTTGATTTTTTGGTGCTCTTGGCGAAGATTGTTCAAAATCTCTTTTTTATTCTCTCCCCTCCAAAGCTCGGGCAGACTGGCCTCCTGCCACATCATCAGATCCACACCGATTTGGGATATTTCTCTTAGCTCTTGATGGGACAGACGCAGGCGGTAGGCCTCCTGGCGCACAAACTCCTGCCAGGAGGGGGGAAGATTGGAAAAGAGGGTATTTTCTATCCGTCTATCGAAATCGTACATCAAGGCAGCATCATACCCCGAAGCATAAAGTAGATCATCGCAGCCAGCAATCCCGCGGCAGGTACGGTGATGATCCAAGCAGCCACAATCATCTTCAAAGCCCCCCGCTCCACCAGTTCGTACTTTTTGACGGCTTTGAGAGCCTTTTTCTCTATCTTGGTCAGCTTGATCTCTCCATCAACCAGCTTGGCGATGGCCATCTTCTCTTTGTTGATCTTTTCGATCAAAGCCTTGACCAAGAACGGATCGGCCTTTTTGGGATCACCCAACGCTTCCAGTGCCTTGGTGTACTCTTCGAGCTTTTCGAGCTCCTTTTCCAGATGCGCCTCTTTGAACTCCTCCATCAGTTCCTCTTCCAGCTCTTGGGCCTGCTGCTGCTTTTTCATCAGATACTCACGCAAAAAGCCCACACCAAAGACCCCTCCCACGGCGATGTGGGTGGAGCTGACTGGCAGTCCCAAGGCGGAGGCGACGATGACGGTAATAGCAGCCGCCAAGGCTACACAAAAGGCTCGGATGGGATCGAGTTCGGTGATCTCGCTCCCTACTTTTTTGATGAGCTTGGGTCCATACAGCGCCAGTCCCAAGGAGATACCAAGAGCTCCCACCATCATCACCCATAGTGGGATGGGCGCTTTTTGGCCAAACTCCCCTTTCATCAGCGCATCGCTGATCCCGGCCAATGGACCGACAGCGTTGGCCACGTCGTTGGCGCCATGAGCGAAACTAAGAAGTGCGGCACTGAAGATAAGCGGGATGGTAAAGAGCTGATTGATCGACTCTCGTTCGTTGGGCAGCTCTTGCGCTTTTTTGGCGATACGAGGCTTGACTACAAGATAAAGCCCAAGGGCTATGAAAAATCCTATCACCACAGCCAGAGGCAACGGGACCTTGACCAGGTGCTTGAGTCCTTTGACGATAAGATAGCTCGAAAAGGCCCAGGTCATGATGGCGATGTAGATAGGTACCCACTTTTTGGCAGCCTCGATTTTGTTTTCTTGATAGATCACGTTTTTCTTGATGATATACAAAAACAGAGCCGCTATCGCTCCGCCAAGAACGGGTGAGACCACCCACGATGCGGCAATTTTTCCCATCGTCACCCAATTGACGATGGCAAAGCCCGCCGCCGCGATCCCAGCACCCATCACACCACCTACGATAGAGTGGGTCGTGGAGACGGGAGCTCCCATGGCGGTAGCCAGATTGAGCCAAAGAGCTCCTGCGAGGAGTGCCGCCATCATGATCCAGACAAAGACCTGGGTATTGGCGATCAGATCGGGATCGATGATCCCTTTGCGGATCGTCCCCACTACATCGGCCCCGGCTATGAGAGCACCGGCTGCCTCGAAGACAGCGGCGATCACGATCGCTCCCATGAGCGAGAGCGCCCCACTCCCCACCGCCGGCCCTACGTTGTTGGCCACGTCGTTGGCTCCGATATTCATCGCCATATATCCACCAAAGATGGCGGCGATGATGAGCAGTGTGCGATGCTCTATCCCTCCAGCGTGCCATGAGGCGTAGAGCGCCACGCCAAAGATAAAGACCAGTGCGATCACCACCCGTCCAAGCTGTTTGAACTTTAGCTTCCTTGCCCTCTTGACCTCGGGAAAATGTCGTAACTCCATCCTATCTCTCCAATCTCTTTTGGGTAGTGAAATAGTAAAGCAAAACTGTTACATTTTGATTACAATTTGCGATCCAGTCTCATCTCTATCGATTTGGCATGGGCTTCGAGCCCTTCGGTGTGGGCCAAGAGTGCTGCTGCCCCTCCTATATCTCTTAGTGCCTGCTTGGAAAAGGAGATCAAAGAGCTCTTTTTCAAAAAGTGCTCCACACTCAGTGGCGAATAAAACCTCGCCGTCCCGCCTGTGGGCAGCGTATGGTTGGGTCCTGCGATATAATCGCCGATCGGCTCTGGAGTGTAAGCACCCAAAAAGATAGCTCCGGCGTTTTTGATAGAAGGTAACAGCTCGAAGGGATTTGCCGTCATCACCTCCAGATGTTCTGGAGCGATTCTATTCATCAGCTCCACCGCCTCGCTCATACATTTGGTCACTATTACAGCCCCTCGCTCCTCGATGGATTTCCTGGCGATCCTTTGGCGCTCGAGACTTTGCAAAAGTCGCTCCACCTCCTCAGCACTTTTTTTGGCCACGTTTTCGTCTGGAGTGATGAGAATGGAGCTGGCCATCTCGTCATGCTCCGCTTGGCTCAAAAGATCGATGGCCACAAGAGTTGGATCGGCACTCTCGTCGGCCAAGATACCGATCTCGCTGGGGCCTGCTATCATATCGATGTTGACTTCTCCATAGACCAGCTTTTTGGCCGTAGCCACGAAGATGTTGCCAGGACCCGTGATCACGTCCACTTTGGGAATCGTCTGGGTACCGTACGCAAGAGCCGCGATGGCACTGGCCCCACCAACTTTGTAGACTTTCTCTATCCCACACAGGTGACAAGCCGCCAATAGCAGCTCGTTTGGCTCGTTGTCGGGTGTGGGAGTGGTGACTACGATCTCTTCCACGCCGGCCACGAGGGCTGGGATGGCGTTCATCAAAAG
>JALWZJ010000054.1 GCA_027002625.1 Campylobacterales bacterium | reverse complement strand
ATGAGCAAAGCCAAAGAGCATGGCATCAAAGAGGTGGGCATCAAGGTCCAAGGCCCTGGAAGTGGCCGAGATACGGCTGTCAAGAGTGTCGGTGCAATAGAAGGTATTCGAGTGATCTTTTTCAAAGATATCACACCTTTGCCACACAATGGATGTAGACCTCCAAAAAGACGACGAGTATAACAATTTTTACGACGGTACACCTAAAACGAGCGAAATATTTGGAGAGTAGGAGAAACAGATGGCAAGATATAGAGGTCCGGTAGAAAGAATCGAAAGACGACTTGGCGTGAGCCTTGCCCTAAAAGGTGAGAGACGACTGGCGGGCAAGAGCGCCCTTGAAAGAAGACCATATCCTCCTGGACAACATGGTCAAAGAAGAACGAAGATCAGCGAATACGGTCTGCAGCTTCGAGAGAAGCAAAAAGCCAAATATATGTATGGCGTTCTTGAAAAGCAGTTTAGAAATCTTTTCAAAGAGGCCAACAGAATGGAAGGCAACACCGGAGAGAATCTGGTGAAGCTTTTGGAGCAGCGACTCGACAACGTGGTCTATCGAATGGGATTTGCCACGACAAGACGATTTGCCAGACAACTTGTCAACCATGGCCATGTACTTGTAGATGGTAAACGGGTCAATATCCCTTCGTACAGGGTAAAACCTGGACAAAAGATAGAGATCAGAGAAAAAAGTAAAAACAATCCACAAATCCAGCGCTCTATCGAGCTGACCAACCAGACCGGTATAGTTCCTTGGGTCGACGTGGACAAAGAGAAGCTTTTTGGAATATTTACTCGCGTACCTGAGCGAGAAGAGGTAGAGATCCCTGTAGAAGAGCGATTGATCGTCGAGCTCTACTCCAAATAATCCATTCATCCGGGGTCTTCCCCCGGTATAAAAACATAGTAAGAGAGTTGGCAATGAATAAAATTAAAGTGACTCCATCCGTTCCAACGAAAATGGAAGTTGAGAAGATCAAAGACAATCATATCAGACTCAATGTCTACCCATATGAGAGTGGATATGCCATCTCTGTAGCTCATCCTCTAAGAAGGCTTTTGCTCAGCAGTACCGCAGGATATGCGCCGGTGGCCCTTCACATCGAAGGGGTACAGCATGAGTTTGATAGTGTGCGTGGGATGCTCGAGGATGTGGCGGAGTTTATCATCAATCTAAAAAACGTCCGCTTCAAAGTCAAAAATCCCGAAGTCGAGAGTATAGAGGTCTCCTACGAGTTCAAGGGGCCCAAGGAGATCTACGGCAAAGATTTCAATACCGATGAGATCGAAGTGGTGACGCCACAGAACTTTTTGGCTACACTCAACGAGGATGCGGAGCTCAAGCTCTCCCTCATCATAAAAAAAGGGATTGGGTATGTTCCCAGTGAAGAGCTTCGCTCCGAGATTCCAGAAGGTTATATCCCTCTGGACGCCTTTTTCACACCTGTAAAAAAAGCGGTCTATGAGATAGAGAAGGTTTTGGTGGAGGACAATCCAAACTACGAAAAGATTGTCTTCGATATCGAAACTGACGGACAGATAACCCCTTCTGAAGCTCTTACAATGGCTTTAGATGTCTTTAGATCTCAAATGGAGATTTTTAACAAGGAGCTCTCCATCCCGGATACACCTCAAAGCGTAGCCTCCCAATCGGAGGATATCTTCGCCAGTCCGATCGACACCTTGGGACTGAGCGCACGAAGCTATAATTGCCTCAACAAAGCGGGTATCGAATATGTGGGTGAACTGCTGCTCATGGGAGAGAACGAGCTCAAAGAGATAAAAAATCTCGGTAAAAAATCGTTGGATGAGATCGATGAAAAGCTTGCAGAGCTTCGCCCAGCAGTAGAGAAGCTTTCCGAAGAGCAGAAGCAAGCGATCAAAGAAAAATTAGAAACTCTTAAAGGATAGAGAATGAGACATAAGCACGGATATAGAAAGCTCAGCAGAACGAGCTCTCATAGAAAAGCGCTTTTGAAGAATTTGGCTATCGCTCTTATCACAAGCGAGAAGATCGAAACGACCGAGGCCAAAGCGAAGACACTAAGAAGCTATATCGAAAAGCTGATCACGAAAGCCAGACGTGGCGATTTCAATGCCCATCGAGAGGTGTTTGCCTATTTGCAAGACAAAGAGGCTACCAAAAAACTGGTCAACGAGATCGCTCCACGCTACAAAGAGAGAAAAGGCGGCTATACTCGAGTGATCAAGACAAGAGTACGTAGAGGCGACGCAGCCCCTATGGCTTTCATCGAATTCGTCTAATCACGCATAGAGGCTTCGGCCTCTTCTCCCAACTACTTCTACTTTTTAATCTTTTTTTAATATAAATTCGATTATATTCCTTACAGAAAATTAAGCAAAGGGTATCGATGACATTTCCATTTTCTGACGAGGATCTCTATCCAGCCGTATCCAAAACGATAGAAAAAATCAAGCCAATGCTCGCTTTGGATGGCGGCGATATCAAACTGCTCGGTGTCAAAAACGGCAAAGTGTTCGTACAGCTTGGAGGCGCATGTGTCGGGTGTAGTGCCAGTGGCAACACCCTCAAGTATGGTGTGGAGCGTCAGCTCAAGATCGATATCCATCCAGATATCGAGGTGATCAATATCCCTCCAGGCTATGAGGATCAGTGGGAGGATATCGCTATGCAATATGAAAAACAACAAGGAGAGTGATGAGTAAAAAGAGTCTGCTCAAAAAAGCGGGTGAAGATTTTATGAAAAGACGCTACCAGGAGTCTTTGGATGGATTTTTGGCCGTGCTTCGCGAAGATCCCGAGAACAAAGAGGCGAAGCTGGGAGCGATACTGTGTGATCTTTTGAGCGAGGACGAAGAGGAGGCTATCGCTTTGTATGACTACTACATAGTGCTCAAAGAAGAGGGAGCCAAGGAGCCCGAAGAGGAGATCATGCAGATCATCCACTCTTTGGACGAGGAGCAAGAGGAGTTTGGCCAAATCCTCCAAAAGGAGCTTCCCATACTACAAGAGGGTATAAGTTACGAAGATTTCAAAAAGATCATCGAAGAGCGGGGTGGCTTCAAGCGGGCTTTCGAGGATATCATGTTCAGCACGAAAGTGGTGATCACCCAAAAGAGCGACTTTTTCGATTTTATCGATAATTTGATAAAAAGTGGTTATACCGATATGGTCTACAGCTACCTCGAAGATGCATCCAAGCTCTATCCGGCGGACGAGAAGATTCAAGAGTTTATCGAACGCCTCCATAGTGAAAAAGCATGATCTATACCTTCGATACCCTTCGTATCACAGACGATACCCGCTCGATCCACGAGGCCGATCTCTTTTTGCTCACCCAGCAAAACCAAAAATATTTCGACGAACAAAAAATCCCCACTCTCACGCCCAAAGAGCTCTTGACCAAATATGATCTCGATCTAAAAATCGTAGGGATCACAGGTACCAACGGCAAGACCACGACAGCCGCTGCGATCTATTCGATGCTGAGCGATCTTGGATACAAGAGTGCACTACAAGGTACGAGAGGTTTTTTCGTCGATGACGAGCTGGTGGAGCCAAAGAGTCTCACCACCCCTTCCATCCTCACCACACTCTACCATCTCTATTTGGCCAAACAGATGGGTGCGACCCATTTCGTGATGGAGGTGAGCTCCCACGCCATCGCCCAAAACCGTATAGAATCTTTGCCCTTTGCCCTAAAAGTTTTGACCAACATCACCCAAGATCATCTCGATTATCACAAAACGATGCAAAACTACGCCGCTACCAAAAGTGCTTTTTTTCAAGATGAAGGCCCTAAACTCATCAACAAAGAGGAGTCTTTGGTGCAGTTCAATCCCAAAGGAGCCAGGAGCTACGCCATCGAAGAGTTGGCTACCTATCAAGTGCTCGCCTATTCTCTCGAAGAGGGGATTAGTGGGGTGCTTCGCTTTGGTAGCGAGATGGTCGATTTCCACTCCCCTTTGATGGGGCTTTTCAATCTCTACAATCTCACTGCGGCCATTGGAGCTGTCCATATGCTCACCAACGAGGATTTGGCCAAAGTTTGTCAAACTTGTGAAAACTTTGGTGGAGTACGGGGAAGAATGCAGATCCTTTCGTACGATCCTCTTATCATCGTTGATTTTGCCCATACTCCTGACGGAATGCAAAAAGTCTTCGAGAGTTTTCCTGGCAAAAAGATCGTGGCACTCTTTGGAGCGGGAGGGGATAGAGACAGACAGAAGCGTCCTTTGATGGGCAATGTAGCCAGTAGATTTTGCACGAGAGTCTATCTTACAAGCGACAATCCACGCAGCGAAGATCCAGAGGATATCGTCGATCAGATCCGGTCCGGGATCAAGACGGAGGTACCGGTGATAAGGGAGATGGATCGCAAAAAGGCGCTGGAGCGAGCGATCGGTGAGCTGGAAGAGGATGAGATTTTGCTTGTCCTTGGCAAAGGGGACGAGGAGTATATGGAGATTGGCGACAAAAAGATCCCCTTTAGCGATAGCGAGGAGATTGTCAAAATCTTAAAAAATAAAAAATCGTAACTTTTTGAGGTAAAATTAAATAATAATCGATAAAATTAGGACAAAATTTGTATGATTTAAGGAGCGACCATGGGAATCCCACAACCGACATTCTATCTTTTCAAATGTGAACAGTCCGCACCTCCAGGCTTTCCAAAGCCAAGTTGTGTCAACGCCAACGACCCTGAGACTCAGCAGCTGTTCCAGTATATGGCGCAAAAGTTGATGGAAAAGGGTATCATCGCAGCGGTCCAGCCGGTACGCACCGGATGTCTCAATCGCTGTCAACTGGGTCCTGTGATGCTGGTGGAGCCTGGGCATCATATGTATGTTGGACTAAACAAGGAAAAAATTGATAGAATTATAGAAGAGCATATTATTGGCGGAAAAGTGGTGGAGGAGTATCTCATACCAAAAGAGTATTGGGATGAGCCTCTTAGCATCGCAGATGTAATCAAAATGGCAGGTGGAGCGTAAATGCAAATCGAAATGCTCTATAGCAAGATTCACCGAGCTACGGTGACGGATGCCGATCTCAACTATGTCGGCTCCATCACTATCGATGAAGAGCTTATGGAAGCAGCCAAGCTGATCGTTGGCCAAAAGGTGGATATATTGAATATCAACAACGGCGAACGGTTCCAGACCTATGTGATCAAAGGGGAGCGGGGCAAACGAGAGATCTGTCTCAATGGAGCTGCGGCAAGAAAGGCTCACCCAGGAGACAAGATCATCATCGTCGCCTACGCTCAGTACACTCCCGAAGAGCTTCAATCCTACGAGCCCACTATCGTTTTGGTCGATGACAAGAACGACATCCAAGAGATTCTTCACTCCATGTAGCCACTTTTGGCTACCTCTTATGTTATTATTGCACAACAACTTTATAAATAGAGGCTACGATGTTTGACAAACTGGGCGATATCGGCAAGCTTTTTGAGCAGATGCAAGAAAAGGCCAAAAAGCTGCAAGAGGAGCAAGAGCAGCAGATCTTCACTGCCAAAAGCGGTGGAGGTATGGTGCAAGTGAGCGCCAATGGCAAAGGTGAGATCATCGATATCCAAATAGACGATTCACTGCTGGAGGACAAAGAGTCCTTGCAGATTCTACTCATCAGTGCACTCAACGACGTGCTCAAGATGGTAGAGGAGAATCGCCAAAGAAGTGCGATGAACCTCTTCGATCCATCCATGTTTGGAAAAGAGTAATGGATCTGCTGGATCGATTCGAAGAGTATCTGCGCAGCCACCCTATCCAGGTCGAGAGTTTCCATCCCCACTACCAAGAGGCCCTCAACGCGATGCTTCGTGCGGGTGGCAAACGGTTTCGTCCTCTACTTTTGCTACAAATTGTGGATGCGATCAATCCTTTGTTGGTGCCTTCTTCCATGCCGGTGGCACTGGCAGTGGAGATCTTTCATACCTATTCCCTGATCCATGACGATCTACCGGTGATGGACGATGCTGCACTTCGCAGAGGTGAGCCTACACTCCATAGACGATACGACGAGCTGACTGCCGTATTGGTGGGAGACGCCCTCAATACCCACGCCTTCTTTCTCCTATCCGGTGCCCCTTTGAGTCCAGATACCAAAAGCGAGCTGGTACATACTTTGGCCAAAAACGGAGGAGTGGAGGGGATGGTACACGGCCAAATCCTCGATTGCCATTTCGAAAACCATCCTTTGAGTATAGAGGAGCTAACGATTTTGCACAAGAACAAAACGGCCAAGCTGATCGCAGCCTCACTGCAGATGGGTGGGATCATCGTGGACCTGGAGGAGAGGACTCTTCGCAAGCTTTACGACTTTGGATTGGATCTGGGTCTGCTCTTTCAGATCCAAGATGATATCATCGATGCGGTATGCACCCAAGAAGAGGCTGGCAAAAGTACCCAAAAAGACGAGCACAAAAACTCCTTTGTCAATCTTTTGGGACTGGAGGGTGCCTGTGTTAGGGCGCAGGATTTGGCCAAAAGTCTCGAAGAGATGCTCACCTCCTTCGATCCCAAGATCCAAAAAGCTTTGAAGGATCTACTCCAAGAGTATCTCTACCGACACCAAA
>JALWZJ010000053.1 GCA_027002625.1 Campylobacterales bacterium | reverse complement strand
CAAAGACGAGCGCTATATGTACTGGCTGGCCGTGGATGGGGATCTGCCCCTCTCGGTCCATCCAGGTGAGGTGGTCAAGGTGGTCTTCGTACGTCAAGACGATGGGATCTACTCTTTCGAGCAGCCCATCACCGAGATTGCAAGAGAAGGGGGCAAGACCATCATCAAACTCCCCCACACCTTCGATCTCAATCGCATCCAGCGCCGCGAATATCCTCGCATCAAGCTCGACCTCCCCGCCCGCCTCTCCTTCAAGACCTCAGAAGGAGTCGTGACCATCCAGGGCCAGCTCAAGGATCTGAGCGCCGGAGGGGCCAGGATATGTGTCCAAAAGCCACTCGATAGCCTCAAAAAGATCAAATATGGCGATGAGGTGAGTCTCTCCTTCGCTTTGGACGATACCCAGCTACAGATAGAGGCGAAGGTACTGGAGCGCGATATCAAACCAAAGGCGATCTGTCTGCGCACACTTTTTGAGAACATAGATGACAAGATCAAGGATCAGATCCTCGAATATGTGCAAAAAGAGCAGCTCAAGATAGCGCAACTTCAAAGGAACAGATGAAAACAAAAAGCCTGAAGCTCTTTATCAAACAAAAAAAGATAGAGATCGAGCGCCTCTTGGCTCGCATCACGCCACTAAAACTGGAGATAGAAGAGCTGCAAAAGCAGCTACGCCACAACGAGGAGCAGATCCAGGCTTTGGAGAAGCGGCCAACACAAAGACTTTTCGATCTGGCTCTCTCCCACAGCCATATCGGGAATCTACGATCACAAAACGAGAAGATTTTGGCCAAAATGGAGCGACTCCAAAATGAAATCTCGGTACTCCAAAAGGAGCTCTCCGAGCTTTATGGCCAAAAGAAGGGGTTGGAGAAATTGCTGGAGCGTACGATCCATCAGCAAGAGAAAAAAGCGAACGAAGAGGAGAACAGACTGGCCGATGAGAGCTATCTACGCAAAATTCATACTTCTTAGCCTCGCCCTTTCCCTCTTTGGCGACGCTCAGCTGCGAGAGATCCAAAAGGAGCTGCAAAAGCTCCAGGCCCTGCGCCAGCAGCTCCAAGCCGACATCGCAAAAAATGAGGAGCTTTTGGCCAAAATCGAAGAGGAGAAAAAGAGTCTCCAAGAGCTCAACGCCACGATAAGTGAGCAGATCCAAAGGATCCAAAGCGATCGCTTCAAAAAGCTGGCCAAGGATTTCGAAAGTATGGATCCAGAGTATGCGGGCGAGAAACTATCGAAGATGAAAGATCCCGAGATCGCCGCGTATATCCTGCTCAACATGAACTCACGCAAAGCGGGCGAAGCACTCAACTACGTCGATCCTGAGATGCTCAGCCGTATCACTGCAATCCTCACCAAGCTCAAGAGAAATGGCAAAAAGTAGCTGGATCAAACCTCTTTTTTTCCTTTTGGCCTTCGTGGTATTCTCCGCGCTCATTGGGTGGTACTTCCAGCTGGACAAGCGCCAACGCATCCATATCTACCTCACCCAAAAGATCGCCAAGCTACGCTCGGAGTTTCGTGCCACCAAGCACACCTACGACAAACTCTCCAATTTCCTCTACGACGAACTGGCCGAGGATCCTCGGTTTTTGAATATTTTGGCCAAAGCTATGGAGGATCCAAGCAGGCGTGAGATGCTCTATCGCTATTTGCTCCCCAGATTTTCCATCCTGCGGCGCTACTCCATCAACTATCTCAGCATCTACACACCCGAGGGCAAAGTGCTGCTCAATATGCACAAACCCACCAAAAAGAGCTCTCCTCTCAAAAGACCCCTCTTTGCCAAACCAAAAGTAAACGAGCTGCTGATGGAGTATAAAAAGCCTTTGTATCACCAGGGGCGCTTACTGGCTTTTTTGCAAACGGCCATCTCCTACAATGTCCTCAAACAAGAGCTCCAGCGCCTCTTCGAGGGC
>JALWZJ010000052.1 GCA_027002625.1 Campylobacterales bacterium | reverse complement strand
CAGTTTCTGCTCCTTTTGGCCAAACTGCACGAGCAGGGCAAGACTATCGTGGTGGCCACCCACGATCCGAGATTTGAGAGCCTCCAAGTGGATCGTATGGTGCGGGTGGAGGAGGGTCATGTTTTTTACTCCTGAGATAGTGATCTCGCTTTTGATCGATACATTGAGTCTTTTTTTGCTGCTTATCGCTTTTGTGGTGGCCGTTCGTATCGTCGTATGGTTCGATTACGGTTCGGATACTCCTGGGCAATACGCTTTGGAACGCCAAAGCTATCTGGCCTCCACCATCGTCGCATTCATACTGGCTCTCAAAATCCCGGCCATTTTTTACTTTATCTACACCCTCGATCGTCTGAGCACTGTGATACCAGGAGCCATGTGTGCAGCGGGAGTGGTGACAGCCAACGAGTATGGGGTGTGGCTTTTTATGCTCAAAGTTTTCGATCTTTACCTTTTTGGTCTGTGGCTGGTGCTCCATAGAGCTGATCTGGCCACCCCAAACTATCGCTACACAAAAGCCAAATTTTTCTTTTTCATTTTTATCTTTTTTTTCGCTTTAGTAGAATTTGTGCTGGAGCTTCTTTATTTTGGGCATCTCGATATCAGCCAGGTGGTCAGCTGCTGTGGTGCGCTTTTCAACAAAGCCGCCAACTCTCCGTTGGGAGTGGTGGCTTCACTCGATCCCAAAGCGATAGCGGCGGCTTTTTATGCCACTTATGGAGCTTTGGTGGTGGCGGCTTTGGCCAAAAAGGAGATCTGGTTTTCGCTGCTTAGTCTGCTCTTTTTGATGCTGGCTGTTGTGGCTGTGATATTTTTCTTTTCTCCTTATATCTACGAGCTGCCTACACACCGCTGTCCCTTTTGTATCTTGCAGCCAGAATACCACTCTATCGGCTACCTGCTCTACGCTCTTTTGTTTGTGGGAACGTTTTTAGGAATTGCCAGCGCTTTTTGGCCAAAATGGATGGGGCGGCCTATGAATCTGTGGGTACCACTCCTTTTCGATACACTTTTTGTAGGAATCGTGAGCTTTTATGTGCTATATTATTACTATCAAAACCATGTCTGGCTGCTATAAGGAGAGAGATGAGAAAGCTTTTGGGACTTTTTTTTGTGATGTTGCTTTTTGTAGGGTGCGAGCGTATCGAAGTCTACAAAAAGAGCCAAAACGGCGAACCGGTGGAGTTCAAAAAAGGGGCGGTGCAGTGCGTGGAGTGTACGATGCCACTGACCACCAAGCTCCATACCGCTCAGGCGGTGATGCCAGATGGCAAAGTCTACTTCTTCGACGATCCTGGCTGTATGGCCAAGTGGTACCTCAAGCAAAAGAGCAAAAATTTCAAACTTTGGGTCTATACCGACGATACCCACCGCTATATCGAGGCCCAAAAGGCGTGGTATAGGCTGGGAGACAAGACACCGATGAATTATGGCTTTGGAGCGTACGAGAAGCGGCCCGAAGGGGCGGTGGATTTCGAGACTTTCGTCGCTATGATGGCCAGAGGCGAAAACCTCACTAACCCGGCCCTTCGCAAAAAGTATCTCAAATGAAGAAACTATCTCTTTTTTTCGTTTTTGGACTTTTTGTCTGGGCCGCCCAGGTGGGGGAGGTGTTGCCTCATCTTGTACTTGAGGGTCAAGAGGGAGGGCTCATGGATGGGCGAGCCTTCGATAGCCAAATCCTCTCATCCAAGACCTTTTTGGTGATCTACTCCGATCCTGACAAAAAAGATCTCAACGATGAGTTTTTCCACAAGGTCAAAAAGGCCCACTTCGATCGAAGCCGCTACGGCTCCATCGCCATCGTCAACATGCAGGCGACTTGGCTGCCAAGCTTCTTGCTCCAAGCGATCCTCAAGAAAAAACAAAAGGCCTATCCCGATACCATCTATGTCAAGGATAAAAAGAAAGTGCTTGTAAAAAAGTGGGGACTGGCCGACAACGACCAGGTGGTGATGATCGTACAAAAGGGTAAGGTGCTTTTTGTAAAAAATGGGAAATTGAGCCCAAAAGAGCAGATGAGGGCTTTTGAGATCCTACGAAGGAGTGTGAATGGTACGAATAGATGAGTTGCTGCGCACCATGCCCTTTGGGGTGGTGGCCCATAGAGGCGGAGGCTTGGAAGCTCCAGAAAACACGATAGCGGGTATTCGCCACGGCCTCAAAAGCAAAGCCGATATCATCGAGGTGGATATCAGAAGCTCCAAAGATGGTGAACTGATACTGCTGCACGATCCGGACTTTTTGCGAGTGGCTGGCGTGGACAAACGGCCGGAAGATCTGAGTCTTGAAGAGATCAAGCAGATCCTCGTAGCCGACAGCGAGCCCGTGCCAACCCTCCAAGAGGCGATGGAGGCGGTGGGAGGCAAAGCCGGGATGTTTTTGGAGATCAAGGATCCGACTCTTACATCCAAAGTCGTAGAGCTGGTGGAGCGGATGGAGGCGCAGGAGTGGTGTGCGGTGATCAGCTTTTATGAGGAGGTGATAGTAAAAGCCAAGGAGTTGATGCCATCTCTCACCACAGGTCTGGTCTATAGCAAGCCCCCTGGACGGATCAAAGAGGCTGCGGAGCTGGGGGCTGACTTCGTGCTGCCATACTACCCTCTGGCCACTATCAAGGCCAACAGATTCGCTCACTCCTTGGGACTGCCTGTGGTGGCTTGGACAATCGACGAGGAGCTGGAGGTGATCGAAGCGGTACGAAGAGGAGTGGATCTGGTGGCTACTGACTATCCCAGTCGTATCGTCAAGCTCAAAAAGCGGGCACAAAAAAGAGAAGTTGTCTACAAAGAGCGCCCATACTTTCAGACTTTCATCACCAAAGATGGCCAACTACTCTATAAAATCGTGCGAAGTGAAGATCACTTTTTCTTGGAACAAAATCCGGCTAAAAAGAGCAGATATGGTATCGCCTACCAAAAACTCAAGGAGCAAAATCCAAGATTTGTCATGTTTTGGGAGATAAAGGAGAATGAGTATACAGGTAGAATGCTTTTGGCCAATATGTTGAGTAAAAAGGATATCGACAAGTTTTTGATAGGTTTGTTGGATAGTGACGAATTTTTAAAATACGAAGATATCAAGGATGAATTGGAGTAGGGGGCGGGATTAGAATCCCATACCGCCCATTCCTCCCATGCCGCCCATATCTGGCATTGCAGGAGCTGCAGGTTTTTCCTCTTTGATTTCGCTTACAGTCGCTTCTGTAGTGAGTAGCAAGCTCGCTACCGATACAGCATTTTGAAGCGCTACTCGCTCCACTTTTGCCGGGTCTACGATACCAGCTTCGAACATATCCACAAATTCACCGGTAGCGGCATTGAATCCGATGTTTTCATTGTCGGCTTCTTCCACTTTGTTGGCTACTACGCCAGCATCGAACCCGGCATTTTCTGCGATTTGCTTGAGTGGCGCTTTGATGGCTCGAAGGATGATTTCAGCTCCGATTTTCTCATCGCCTTCGAGTCCAAGATCCACTTTTTTGGCCGCTCGGATGAGCGCTGTACCACCACCGATGACGATACCTTCTTCTACGGCAGCTTTTGTCGCAGCCAGTGCATCGTCCACTCTGTCTTTTTTCTCTTTCATCTCGGTTTCAGTGGCAGCTCCTACTTTGATCACCGCTACACCACCGGCAAGTTTGGCCAGTCGCTCTTGGAGTTTCTCTTTGTCGTATTCGCTGGTTGTCTTTTCGATTTGCGCTTTGATCTCTTTGATTCTCGCTTCTACCAGCGCTTTATCCCCTTTACCGCCGACGATTGTGGTGTTCTCTTTGTCCACTACCACTCGATCGGCTTGTCCGAGATCTTCGAGTGTGGCGTTTTCGAGTGTGCGTCCAAGCTCTTCGGTGATCACTTGACCGCCAGTGAGGATCGCGATATCTTGAAGCATCGCTTTTCTTCGATCACCAAATCCAGGCGCTTTGACGGCACAGACGTTGAGTGTGCCTCGCAGCTTGTTCACTACGAGTGTCGCGAGCGCTTCACCCTCTACATCTTCGGCTATGATAAGCAGCGGTCTGTTGCCTGTTTGGACGATCTTTTCAAGAATTGGAAGCAGATCTTTCATATTGCTGATCTTCTTGTCGTACAAGAGAATGTAGGCGTTTTCAAGCACCGCTTCCATCTTCTCAGGATCTGTGACGAAGTATGGGCTTAGATATCCTCTATCAAACTGCATACCCTCGACCACTTCGAGCTCGTCTTGGAGCGATTTACCCTCTTCGACGGTGATGACTCCGTCTTTACCCACTTTTTCCATCGCTTCTGCGATCAGTTCACCGATCTTTGGGTCGTTGTTGGCACTGATGGTGGCTACTTGCGCGATCTCTTTTTTATCTTTGACCTCTTTTGCGATCTTTCTTAGTTCACTCACGATCGCTTCGGCCGCTTTGTCCATTCCCCGTTTGACTTCGATAGGATTGGCTCCGGCAGTGATGTTTCGTAGACCCTCTTTGAAAATGTTGTACGCAAGCACTGTCGCGGTTGTTGTACCGTCACCCGCTTCGTCTGCTGTCTTGCTCGCTACCTCTTTGACGAGTTGCGCTCCCATATTTTCTACTGTGTGAGGTAGTTCGATCTCTTTGGCCACACTCACACCATCTTTTGTGATGGAAGGACTTCCAAAAGATTTTTGGATGAGAACGTTTCGTCCTCTTGGTCCCATTGTCACTTTGACGGCATCCGCCAGTTTCTTCACACCCTCAAATAGTTCGCCTCGCGCTATATCGCTAAAATGAATCTCTTTTGCTGCCATTTGCTACCTCCTCTTATTTCAAAATTCCAAGAATGTCATCTGTTTGCAAAATCAGATACTCTTGTCCGTTTAGTGTTATGTCCGTACCGCTGTATTTGGCGAAAACGACTCGATCTCCTACCTTGATGTGTCCCTCTTCTTCCACTTCTGGACCGATGGCCAGTACGTTACCCTCAAGAGGTTTTTCCTTTGCGTTGTCTGGGATGATGATACCAGATGGTGTCTTTTCGGGTTCGTCGATTCTTTCTACCAGAACTCTGTTTCCAAGTGGTTGGAAATTCATTGTCGCCTCCTTTTTATTTTTGTCACTCATTGACTTTCAGTGCCAAAATTTTATACCAATAAAGCTTAAAAAAACCTTAAATTATGCTCGATTTATCATCAAATCTGAGTGTTATCGACTTATTTTTATTGAAACTGTTATTTTGGTTCAACTCAAGGTAGTATTGGCTATAATAGTGGTAAAAAGCGTTAGGAGCCAATGATGAAAAAGTCGATCCTTGTCCTTATAGTGATACTTCTACTCGTTGTGGGCGGAGTCTGGGGGATTTTGTTCACCAAAGGGGGCAACGAGCTTTTGAAACCGCGTATCGAAGCACTGCTCAACGAAAAATTGCCTGTACCGGTGAAGTTAAAAAACTTCACGCTCTCTCCACTGGATATCGAGCTTGGAATAGGAAAAGAGTCGAAAATCACGGCTAAAGGGGAGTGGTCTCTTTTGGGCCAGGATCTTAATATCAGTTATGATATAGATATCGCCAGGCTCGAAGAGCTCGAGCCCCTTACCGGTCAAAAGCTTCGAGGGCCTTTGCATACATGGGGGAGGGCATTTGGAAAGTTCAAAGATTTCAAAGTCCAGGGCCAAAGCGATCTGGCCAAAAGCCGTACCAGCTACGACGTGGGGATCAGATCTTTCGAGCCAGCCAATCTCGTAGCTACGATCCAAGGAGCGAGAGTGGAGGATCTTTTGTATATGGCCGATCAGCCGCGATTTGCCATAGGAGCGGTGGATGCCAAAGCCAATGTGAGCGATTTCGAACCCGAGCATCTGCAAGGGGTGGTGCACGCTTGGCTCAAAGGTATCCAGATCGACAGAGGCGTGATGAAAAAGAGCTTTGGCGTGGATCTGCCAAAAACGAGAATAGAAGGAGATCTTTTGGCCAAGACAGAGGGCTCGCAGCTGTTTGTAGATAGCAAGGTAGACTCCAATCTGTTGAAAGTGCTACTCAAAGGCACGAGCGATACCAAAACCTTGTCTACCGATATGAAATATAGCGTGGATGTCAAAGAGCTGGCACTGCTCAAGCCTTTGACCAAAATGGATCTGCGAGGTCCTGTGGATGCTAAGGGTACGATCACGGGTGATAAAAAACGGCTGAAAATTACGGGCATTACCCATGTAGCCGGCTCTTCGTCCGATTATGAGCTGCTCTTGACAAATCTCGAGCCAGCCTCTTTGCAAGCCGATATTCAAAAAGCCAGACTGGCCAAGATCTTGTATATGGTAGGTCAGCCCCGCTACGCCGACGCTTCGATCGATTCCACCATCAAGCTGGACAATCTCGCACCAAAAAGCCTTCATGGCTCTATCGTCACCCGTATCACCCAAGGGCGCACTTATCCAAAGGCGATCCAAAAGGCCTTCGATATCAAAGGGGCCGATGTGCGCTTTAGCGCCGATCAAAAGAGCCTCATCCAAAAAGGAGTAGTCACCACCGATTTGAAGGTAGATTCGAGCGTAGCGAAACTCGTGAGCAACAAAGCGATCTACGATATCAACCACGGCACCTTCGATGCCAAATATGAGGCCAATATCCCAGATCTTGCCAAACTCTTCTTTCTTACCAACCAAAAGATGCGAGGAGCTCTAAAGATCACGGGAGAGGCCAAAAAGAACAAAGATCTCCTCCTCACCGCCCATACCGATACCTTGGGTGGTAGCGTAGATGCGAAACTGCTAAATGAAAAACTCCAAGCTCATATCAAAAATATCCAAGTGGTGCAGCTGACCCATATGCTCTA
>JALWZJ010000051.1:1623-1943 GCA_027002625.1 Campylobacterales bacterium | reverse complement strand
TCATCGAGCCCTCTCTTCTTTGTATCAACAACAAAGACTCCTCTATCTATGTGGGAAAAACCGAATCGGTACTGGTCAGCTCCGTCCAGGGCAACTCCACTACCGATCTGGCCCGTAATACCTACAAACGTCAAGATATAGGTCTAACACTCAAGATCAAGCCTCGAATCTCTTCGGGTGATAAAGTCACCATTAAAACCAGCCTCATCCAAGAGGATACTGCCGGCGGACAGCCAGGACTTCCCATCACCACCAAACGCCAAGTAGAGACCACGGCTATCGTCAACAATGGCGAGAGCGTGATCCTGGGGGGTCTGATC
>JALWZJ010000051.1:0-1613 GCA_027002625.1 Campylobacterales bacterium | reverse complement strand
GCCAAATATGACGACAAAGAGACCAAAGTACCATTTCTGGGAGACATCCCAATTGCCGGTAACCTTTTCAAAGACAAACAAAAAATCCGTGACAAGGTCAATCTCGTGGTCATCCTCACACCATTTATCATCAAAAACAGTGAGGATATGAAAGCGCTCAAACGTCACCTCTATAGGCTCAATAGACTGGAAGAGCGCTATTATGATATATTGATCCATAAACTAAAAGTCAAAGGAGTTTCTCGAGGTGTTCGACCTACAGCCAATCCACAACATTGATCTAGAACCCCACTTTCCAGAAGATGTAGATCTCAAGCTTGCTATCAAAAACTATGTCCTTTTTACTCAAATAGATGGCAAGACCCATATCGCTCTATCCAAAAACCACATGGCCAGAGCTTTTGACTTTTTGGCCAAATTCGATTTTGAATATCCCATCATCTTTTTGGATGAAGACTCTTTCGATAGGCTCTACAACAAAGCCTTGGAGCTTCGCACGGACAAGGAGCTAAGCACCATCAGCGAAACGGCCGAAGGAGAGGAGGAGTTTGAAGAGGATCTCTCACTGGCCGAATTTCTTCGTACCTCTTCCGATCTGCTCACCAGTGAAGAGTCGGCACCTATCATCAAGTTTGTCAATGCACTTTTCTATCAAGCGATCAAAAAGCGAGCCTCCGATATCCATATCGAAGTGCATGAAAACAAAGGAGTGGTGCGCTTTCGAATCGATGGAGTCCTGGTCAAGCATGCCGAAGTGGACAACAAGATTATCAATCTCATCATCAGCCGTATCAAAGTCATCTCCAACCTCGATATCTCCGAAAAGCGAGTCCCTCAAGATGGTCGTACACAAGTCAAAATCGCTGGCAGGACCCTCGACATCCGGGTATCGGTGCTACCCACCTATTACGGTGAGCGGGTGGTGATGCGGATTTTGATGGAGAGTGAAGATATTCCACATCTTACAGAGCTGGGTTTTCAAGAAGAGCTTACACAACAGCTGGACTCTCTACTCAAAAACTCCCATGGCATCATCTTAGTTACCGGTCCCACAGGAAGCGGTAAATCAACTACGCTTCACGCTTTTTTACAGCGTATTGCCACACCAGACAAAAACATCATAACCATTGAAGACCCAGTAGAGTATAAAGCGGATAATATCAATCAGATCCAGGTCAATACCAAAGCGGGGCTCACCTTTGCAGCGGGTTTGCGCTCAATCCTGCGTCAAGACCCGGATGTGATCATGGTAGGGGAGATCCGGGACAAAGAGACGGCCCAGATCTCCATCCAAGCAGCCCTCACCGGCCACCTGGTATTTTCGACTCTGCATACCAATACTGCAACGGCCTCTATTACGAGACTCATGGATATGGGGATCGAGCACTATCTCATCGCCTCCTCACTGCTTGGGGTTTTGGCCCAGCGGCTTGTGCGAAAACTCTGCCCCCACTGCAAAGCAGAAGACACTATCGCTGAGGAGTATGCCCAGGAGTTCGATCTACCCGAAGGAGCCAAGATCTACAAAGCCGTAGGATGCAAAGAGTGCAACTACACAGGCTACCAAGGTCGCCAAGCCATTGGTGAGCTCTTTATCATGGATGATGAGTTCA
>JALWZJ010000050.1 GCA_027002625.1 Campylobacterales bacterium | reverse complement strand
GGGGCCACATCCTTCACATCCTCCACCAGTCCTACATTGTAGCTATCTTTTAGACGCTGGATCTCGTTCTTGTTGTGGATCAGCGGTCCGAAAGTGACACTGTTGGGACTCTCTTCGGCTATCTTGATAGCCCGTTTGACCCCAAAGCAAAATCCATAACTTTTGGCCAATCTAATCTCCAATACTCACCTCGCTAATTTGACTTAGAAGATCCAAGAAGTTTGGAAAGGATGTTTCGATACATTCGGTATCTTCCACCTCCATTCCAGATACCAGACCCGCTATCAAAAAACTCATAGCTATGCGATGATCTCCGCAGCTATCCACTACAGCCGGCTGGAGGCGACCACCCTCGATCTCGTATCCATCTTCGAACTCTTCTGCCTTTATACCACACTTTTTTAGATTTTCCACCACACAGGTGATCCGATCACTCTCCTTGACCCGAAGCTCCTTGGCATTTCGTACCACGCTTTTGCCATCAGCTACCGCCATGGCAATGGAAAGCGCCGGCAGCTCGTCGATCAGCCACGCGATGTTTTCGCTCACCTCCACACCATGCAGTTCATTATATGAAACAACGATATCTCCAATGGGCTCGTATCTGTTCTCTTTTTCTACAAACTCTATTTTCGCTCCCATCTTTTGGAGTACTTTATATGCTTCTATTCTCGTTGGATTGAGAGTGAGATTTGCAAGGACCACCCGACTATTAGGGACGATAGCCGCTGCCACGGCGAAGAAAAAGGCACTGGAGGGATCGGCGGGTACCGTGATATCCAAAGGCTCAAGAGGTTTTTTTAGAGGCTCTACGAACACTTCGTAACTGCCTCTTGCCATCTTTGTGCGAAGCTTCGCTCCCATCCCTCGTAGCATCCGCTCGGTATGATCGCGACTCAGACTCGGCTCGGAGTACTTACACTCGCCCTTGGCCCTAAGAGCTGCCAAAATCATAGCGCTTTTGACCTGAGCCGAAGCGATGGGACTATCATACTCGAACGCCTCCAAAGAGGTATTCCCACGAATTGCCAAAGGGGCTTTGTCTCCGTTTTCACGTCCGTCGATTTTGGCCCCGATGCTTCGCAAAGGTACCGCAACTCTGGCCATAGGCCTCGAGCGAAGATATCTATCTCCTGTAAGCACGAAAAACCCCTTGGCTCCAGCCAAAAGTCCACAAAAAAGACGCATTCCTGTACCGCTGTTGCCACAATCGAGAATATCGTCGGGTTCTTGAAGGGATGTAGGTGGGGTAATAGTGAGCGTATTTCCTTCTTTGCGGATATCTGCCCCAAGCTGACCTACGATATGAAGTGTATTGAGAGTATCCTCTGCTTGAAGGTAGTTTTTTATGGTAGAGGGCCGATCGCTCAGTAGTGAAAACATCGCACTTCTATGAGAGATCGATTTGTCTGGTGCAATGGTGTCGATCATAAGATCGAAGCTCCTCGCTGGAGCGACTCGTACTTTTTTCATCGCAGCTTCACTCCCAACTTGGTCTGCAACTCATGCAAGATATTCTCCATGATCTGCGCGATCTCCTCTTCGGTCAAAGTCTTTTTGTCCGACTGGATCGCAAAACGTAGCGTCACACTCTTTTTCTCCCCCAGTCGCTCATCTTCATATTCGTCTATCGGATAAAATCGCTTGACCTCCGGTGGTAGAATTTCTTTCAAAATTTCGGCTATTTTGGCATAAGGGATATCTCTATCCACCAATAGACTCAGATCCTTGAGAGAAAGCTGATAGATAGAGTATTTTTTCGCTTTTGGATATTTTAGATCGAGTGCATCCAAATCAATTTGCGCCATATAGGTATCGGGCAGATCCAGCTCCTCTTGGATAGTCGTAGCGAGCTTGTAAACTTCGCCTACCTCTTTGCCCTTTTGCAAAATGGCTGCAGATTGAAAGGGATGCATCAGCTTATGTTTGGCTCGAGTTTCTCTAAGCTCGAAATCTCCCAATACGCCAGCAAGCTCCTTGACAAATCCAGCGAAACTCACATTGGCCGGTTTTCCATGATTGCAAACGCTATCTGGCTCCTGGTACCCAGCATGGATAAAAGCCAATTCACTCTTTTCTCTTCTTTTTTTGTCAAAGACACTCCCTATTTCAAAAAGCATCACACGCTTTTTGCCGTTTCGTACATTGCTAATCGTCTGTTCCAATAGATTGGGTACAAGCGAGGGTCGGAGGGTATCGAGCTCTTTAGTGATAGGATTGAGCAGATCGAGCGAATCTTCGAGCGTCTCAAATCCATACTTTCGTAAGACCTCTTTATTGGTGAAAAGATAGCTGACACTTTCGAAAAATCCCTGAGCGATGGCCAGATGGCGAAGCTGCTTTCTTTTTTGATACTCCTCATAAGCTTTCGTAAGCCTATTGGCCTCTTCAAAAAGAAGAGGCTTCGAAGCGATATTGTCGATTCCATATATTCGTACGACTTCTTCGGCCACATCTTGGAGATTTTCTATATCGTGACGATATACAGGGGTCTTGACCACCATCGCCTCTTCGTCCACGTTGACGATCTCAAATCCCAATGCTTTGAGTATCTCCACGATTTCACTCTTGTCTATCTCTTGGCCAATAAGATCGTACAGAAATGAAAACTGGATTTTGATAGCCTTTCTTTCGATCTCTTTGATCACCTCATGTGTCCCTGCATAGATCTGAGCTTTGGGATAGTGGGTGCTCAAAAGATATTTGGCAAACTCTATCCCGATCCCTACTCTCGGATCGGTACCCCTACTGCTTCTATAAAAACTCCAGTCGCTCTTGTAGGGATGTTCGAACATCTTTTTGGAGATAAGTTCGGGATCGATATAGCTCGACTCGATGATAAAGTTCTCTTCACCATCTTGTGGTTTGGAGTCCTCGTATTGAATGACCCCCACGACGCTGCCTTTTTTTTCTCCATATACCGCATCATAACCATACTCATCTTTTTTGATGGCGATGGAGCCTCGCAGTTCAAAAAATCTATGACCATATATCCGTGTGAGAACCCCTGTACTGTGTGTGATGTAGTAGGCCAAAACCTCTGCAGAGTTTTCGAACCGCTCTTTTGTAAGAGCCACACGAAAACGGATAAGCAAAGGATTGAGCAAACCATTGGATTTGAAGGCTTTATAAAGTAGATTCGAATCGATGGGCCCTTCGGGAGCGATTCCTACCAAACGGCCGATCCCCACTCTGATACTGGAGTCTTCTTCCACTTTTTTTTCTTTGAGAGGTCGCCCGTAGACCACACTAAGCTCTCTGGCCACCCCTTGCACACTCAGACAGTCGCCCCTATTGGCCGTCAGCTCGATCTCTATCACTTCATCAGCCAAAAGCTCATACTCCTTGAGCTCTTTCCCGACTTCCAGCTCCCCGATGCTCTCATCCAAGATCATGATCCCATCTTCCATCTCGGGAAGTCCAAGCTCTTTTGAAGAGCAGATCATTCCAAAGCTCTCCACTCCCCTTAGTTTCGCCGGTTTTATTCTAAAATCGCCAGGAAGTATAGCTCCTACCTTCGCCACCGCTACATACTCGGCATCTTTGACATTGCCAGCACCACAGACGATCTGAAGGGTCTCCTCGCCCACATCCACTTCACAAAGATTGAGCTTGTCGGCATTGGGATGCTTTTGACACGAGATGAGACGACCGACCACCACATTGTCGGGGATCTGCAGCTTTTTATACTCCGCTACTTCTAAGCCTATTTTGTTGAAGGTATCTACAATGTCTTTTGTAGAGACCCCTTCCAAATCGATCCACTCTTCAAGCCATTTTCTTGTCACTATCATCTAAACTGCTCCAATAGTCTCAAATCACCTTCAAAAAGGCTACGCAAATCGCCTATTCGGTGCAAAAGCATAGCAAATCTCTCTACTCCGAGCCCAAAAGCGTATCCACTCACATTTTCATACCCAACCGCTTTGAAGACGTTGGGATCCACCATCCCACATCCGAGTACTTCGAGCCAGCCTGTATGGGAGCATACACGACAGCCCTCGCCTTCACAAAAGATGCAGCTAATATCCACTTCCGCACTCGGTTCAGTAAAAGGAAAGAAGCTTGGGCGAAAACGAACCTCCACATCGCCGAACATATATTTCAAAAAGTCTTGCAATATGAATTTTAGATTGGCGAAGGAGACTTTTCCAGCCTCGTCGACCACAAGCCCCTCCACTTGGTGGAACATAGGGGTATGAGTCAAATCGAAATCCCTGCGAAAAACCGCGCCTGGACTAATCATACGTATGGGGGGCTTGTGATGCTGCATGGTCCTGATCTGTACAGGGGAGGTGTGGGTGCGAAGAAGCTTGCCATCTTTAAAATAGAAGGTATCTTGCATATCGCGTGCCGGATGGTGCTTTGGAAGGTTGAGTGCCTCGAAGTTGTAAAAATCCTCCTCTACCAAAGGACCTGTCTCGATAGCGTAGTTCAAGGATATAAAATATTCGATGATCTTATCCATCGTATACTGTACAGGATGCAAAGATCCCTTGTATCCATGAGGAGAATAGAGCGAGACATCGATCTTTTCACTTTCGAGTTTTCTTTGAATCTCTTTGGCCAAAAGTTCATCTTTTTTTCTTTGCAGCGCCTCGAAAAGAGCGTTTTTGGCACTGTTGAGTTCTTTCGCCACAATCGGCTTTTGCTCTTTGGGCAAAGTTTTGAGCCGTTCGAACTCTTGAGTGAAATAGCCTTTTTTGCCAAAAAGTTCTATTCTGATCTTTTCGATCTCCTCAAGATCTTGGGCATTTTCGATTTTTTCTATCCAGTCCTTCAATCGGCACCTCATTGGCAAAATTTTGAAGTATAATAATATAATAATGATTATAAAAAGATAAGGGAGAGGTGATGTGCATATTTTGTAAAATAGTCTCTGGAGAGATTCCAGCCAACAAAGTGATGGAAAACGACGAGTTTCTGGCATTTCACGATATCAATCCAAAAGCTCCGATCCATATTCTCATCATTCCTAAGCAGCATATCGAAAACTTTCAATCCACTCCACCCGAAGTAATGGCGAAGATGACCCCTTTTATCCAAGATGTGGCAAAACTCTTGGAGTTGGATAAAACGGGCTATCGCCTTATCACCAACAATGGAAAAGATGGAGGACAGGAAGTGATGCATCTACATTTTCATATGTTGGGTGGAGCCAAACTCACTTGGCCATATCAAGCTATCGAAGAAGAGGCCAAAAAATATATGTAAAGCTCAAGAGCTTTTCTTGAGCTTTTGCAAAAAATCCTCGAAATAGGCGATCTGTTTTTCTACCTGCTGTGTAGCCGTACCTCCAAAGGAGTTTCGAGATTCCATAGAGCGGCCAACATCGAGATAAGGCAATACGTCCGCTTCGATTCTCGAATCGATTTGTCGAAGCTCCTCCAAAGTCAGATCACTGATATCTTTGCCTAACTTTTCTGCCAGAGCCACCGCCCTGCCAGTGATATGATGAGCCTCACGAAAAGGAATGTGAAGCTTTTGGACCAGATAGTCCGCCAAATCGGTAGCGGTGAGATGACCGATCTTTGTCGCTCGATACATTCGCTCTTCGTTTACTTTCATGGTTTTGAGTACCTCGTTTAGAATGATCAAAGAGATCTCGGCATTTTTGACACTGTCAAACACCCCCTCTTTATCCTCTTGCATATCCTTGTTGTAGGCAAGGGGCAATCCTTTCATCACCGTTAGAAGTGCCATGAGATTGCCGTATGCCCTCCCAGTCTTGCCACGAAGTAGTTCTGGTACATCGGGATTTTTCTTTTGTGGCATGATGGAGCTACCGGTAGAGTACTCGTCACTGAGCGTGATATAGCCAAACTCATAGCTGCTCCATAGTATCAACTCTTCTGCAAGTCTGGAGATATGCATCATCATTGTGGCGATATTGAAAAGTATCTCCAAAGCGAAATCCCGATCGCTTACCGTATCGAGGCAATTGATCGTAGGAGCTTCGAACCCCAGCTCCTTTGCAGTGAACTCTCTATCGACAGGGTGGGGAGTCCCAGCAAGTGCAGCACACCCTAACGGGGAGTAGTTGTTGCGCTCATACGAATCCAAAAAGCGCTCAATATCTCTTTTGAACATACTGGCGTACGCCAACATATGGTAGGCAAAATTGATAGGCTGAGCATGCTGCAGATGGGTCATACCGGGCAAGAGTACATTTTTATATTTTTTGGCCAAATCGATAAAAGTCGTGACGAGATTTTCAAGAAGGGAAACAAAATGAAGATCTTTTTGTAGCACATACAGTCTAAAATCGAGGGCGACCTGATCGTTTCTACTTCTTGCGGTATGAAGCTTCTTGCCAGCTTCGCCCACCAACTCCGTCAAACGCTTCTCGATAGCCATATGAATATCTTCATCTTTGATATTCCACTCAAACTGACCGGATTCTATCTCATCTTGGACCTTTTTCAAACCTTCGATGATAGATTCTACCTCTTCGACACTTAAAATACCCTGCCTACCCAACATTTTCGCATGGGCGATCGAGCCTTGAATATCCTGTTTATAGAGATTTTTATCGAATGGGAGCGAAGCATTGAACTCATCCAAAAGTGCACTGGCTTCTTTTTCGAAGCGACCGGACCACATCTTTGCCATAGTAGAGCCTTTTTGGATGATATTGTAGCAAAAAAGCAAGCGCAAAAAGAATATATTGAGTTGATCGATTATTTTCGCTGCAGTACAAGTGCTTTGTGTGGATTATGATTTTGAGGATAGAGTAGCGAGAAATTCTCAAACCCTGGCGCCGACCTACTTTTCCACACCCGAAGGGTGCAGTATCA
>JALWZJ010000049.1 GCA_027002625.1 Campylobacterales bacterium | reverse complement strand
GTAGGCTCGCCAGATTGTCGCTGCCGATGATGTAGTAGATCTTTTGGGGAGCGAAGCGTCGCTTGAAATACTCTACCGTCTCGATGGCGTAGGTGGGACGCCCTTGAGCGATCTCGAAATCGCTTACCATCACTTTTGGATAGGGAGCGAATATCTTCTTGAGCCATCGGAGGCGCAGTTGAGGAGGTGCGACGAAGCGCTTTTTGAAAGGGTTGAGATAGGTGGGTACGACAATGAGTAGATCGATAGGAAGCTCCTCCAAAGCCTGCTGGACGATACGGATATGGCCTACATGAGGCGGGTCGAAACTCCCTCCAAAGATAGCAATGCGCACATGTTACCTTTTTAACCGAAATTATAGTTAAGTTTCGTTAAAATCTGCTAAATCTACCCAAAGGGGGCCAATGGCGATCAAGCTGGCGATCAATGGATTTGGACGTATCGGACGAGCGGTGGCACGCAATGTTTTACGTCGCGAAGATTTCGAGATTGTGGCGATCAACGATCTGATGGAGCCACAGATGATGGCCTATCTGCTCGCTCACGACTCGGTACACAAAGAGTTGGAGGTCTCTGTAGAGCTGCATGGCCAAGATCTGTGGATCGATGGCAAAAGAGTGCAACTCTCCCACTACGATCGGCCAGGAGAGATGGAGTGTGAAGCCGATGTCTTGATCGAAGCTACAGGCAAGTTTCTCAGCCAAGAGCTCGCCTCTTCGCACCTACGCTATGCCAGACGAGTGATCCTCTCGGCCCCGGCTCTTGACGATACTCCCACCTTCGTCTATGGCGTCAACCATACCGACTATCTCGGTCAATCGATCCTCTCCAACGCCAGCTGTACCACCAACTGCCTCGCTCCCATCGCGAAGCTGGTGGATGAGGCTTTTGGGATAGAGAGTGGGCTGATGACCACGATCCATAGCTACACCATCGACCAAAATCTACTCGATAGTGACCACAGGCGTGATATTCGCCGCTCAAGAGCCGCGGCGCTCAATATCTTACCTACCACCACAGGAGCGGCCAAAGCGATCCATAGAGTACTGCCGAATCTAAAAGGGAAGCTTCATGGCAGGAGCGTGCGGGTACCGGTGGCGGATGTGTCGCTGATGGATTTGGACCTTGTACTCTCCAAAGAGTGCAGTGAGTCGGCACTCAACGATCTTTTCAAAGAGGCGGCAGAGGGGACATTGGCAGGAATTTTGGGTGTGGATGAGAAGTATCGAGTATCCCAGGACTTCGTAGGATCTCCTCTTAGCTCCATCGTAGCTTTGGATCTGACGCAAGTGATCGGAGGAAAAATGGCCAAGATCATGAGCTGGTACGACAACGAGTGGGGGTACGCCAACCGGCTTTTGGATATGGCCAAGTTCGTCACACAATACCAAACAAAGGAGTAGAATGCATATCAAATCGATAAAAGAGCTCGACCTTGGACCTGGAGATAGTGTCTTTATACGGTGTGATTTCAATGTGCCGCTGGACGAGTATGGCAACATTACCGACGATAGGCGCATCCGTGCGGCTTTGCAGACCATTCGCTACTGTATCGACAACGAGTGTCGTATCGTTTTGGCAAGCCATTTGGGGCGTCCCAAAGGGTATGATGAGAAGTATTCTCTAAAACCCGTGGCCAAGCGTTTGCATACTCTTTTGAAGCATGATGTGATCATGGCCAAGGATGTGGTGGGTGAAGATGCCAAAGCCAAGTTCGCTGCACTAAAACCTGGAGAAATTTTACTGCTTGAAAACCTTCGGTTCGAGCCCGGAGAGACGGCCAACGATCCGGAGTTTGCCAAAAAGCTGAGTGAGTTTGGACAGTTTTACGTCAACGACGCCTTTGGTGTGAGCCACCGAGCCCATGCATCCGTCGAAGCGATCACGAGATATTACGACAAGGATCACAAGGCCGCTGGATTTTTGCTCCTCAAAGAGATCAAATAT
>JALWZJ010000048.1 GCA_027002625.1 Campylobacterales bacterium | reverse complement strand
AGGGTCGCACGATATTGCATCTGCCGCCCCACAAGCGCGGCTTTGGCTACGTACCTCAGCATCTGGCCCTCTTTCCTCATTTGAGCGTAGAAGAAAACATCCACTATCCACTCAAAGCTCAAAAGAGGACTCCAGATAGAGCCTTTTTGGACGAGTTATTCGCCCTTACTGGCCTTGGACCACTGCTTGGGCGCTTTCCCAAAAGCCTCAGCGGAGGGGAGCGCCAGCGGGTGGCACTGGTGCGAGCCCTGGCTGCAAAGCCAAGACTCTTGCTACTCGACGAGCCCTTTAGCGCACTGGATCCAAATCTCAAATATGAGCTGTGGGAGCTACTACAAAGGCTACAACAAGAGCTAAGGCTCACTATCTTGCTCATCACCCACAACCTCCAAGAGGCTTTCACACTCAGCCACCACTGCAGCGTGATGCAAAACGGCACCATCGTCCAAAGCGACGAGACCAAAGAGCTCTTTTACAGGCCAAAAAAACTGAATGTCGCCAAATATCTGGGATTTCACAATATTTTTGAAGCGGTTGGAGAGGAGGAGGGGATCTATCTACCCCAGCTCGCTCGAAGCTTTTGTAGCGACCTAGTGCTCCCAAAAGGCCAAAAGAGACTCGTTGCCATCCATCCTACCGATATCGTAGCAGGAAAAAAAGAGTGTAACAATATTGAAGGAAGGGTGGAGTGGAGAGATATGTACCACTATAAAACGGGGAGATTTTGGCCAAAAGGGGCGAAACGCTGGATAGAGATACGAGAGGGCGAAGAGTGGATCCATATCCCACCCTCCGCCTTTTTTGTAGTGGATTAGGCCTCTTTGTAGCAGAACCACCAGTCGTAGCAGGTGTACTCTTTGGGCCGTTTGGCCGCAGTTTCGCAGTCGGTGGCAGGTGGCACGATCACCTTGTCGCCGATCAGTTCGTTCTCTGGCCAGTTGGCCGGTGTGGCTACGCCCTCGGCATCGCTCTTTTGCAAGGCTTTGACGGCTCGAATGATCTCTGGGATGTTTCGTCCGATCTCTTGTGGATAGTAAAGGATCGTTCGTACAGTTCCCTCTGGATCGATGATAAAGACGGCTCTGACGGTGTTGGTCCCTTTGTTGGGGTGTACCATACCGATCTCCATAGCCAATGTATCGGTAGCCGCGATGATAGGAAATTCGATCTCTACATCGAGTTTTTCCTTGATCCACTCTATCCATTTGATATGGCTGAAGACCTGGTCTATGGATAGACCGATCAGCTGAGTATTGATGGCGTCAAATTCGCTCTTGTGCTTTTGGAAGCTGACGAACTCCGTAGTACATACAGGAGTAAAATCCGCCGGATGGCTAAAAAGCACCGTCCATTTTCCTTTCAAATCCTCTGGCAATTTCATAGGTCCGTGTGTCGTTTGGACTTCTATGCTTGGAAACTTGTCTCCAAGTAGTGGCATTCCCATAGTACCCTCCTTTTTCGATTTTTGTACCACGCTTTGTAGTACCTCTTCGATCACCTCTTCGAGGCTCTTTTTCTCTTTCAAAGCTCTCTCTTTGAGCTCTTCTACGCTCTCGCTTATAAGCGAGGCAACCTTTTTGATCACATCTTTTTGCGATTCGAAAATCTCTTGGAGCTTTTGACTCAGATCCATTGGCACCTCCTTATGGCGTGTGCCACTATTTTACTCAAAGCAGCACAAATTTTGTGCTACTTTAGTCACACTCGGGCGTTGAGGGCCTTGACCGCTTCGAGCATCTTCAGCCCCGCTTCGTTGACGCTGTTGCGACCCAGATACTTGGCCTCACGCGCCGCAACATAGGCTTTGTCGAAACTCTCTTTGGAAAGACCACTTCTTTTGATCGCCTCTTTGATGTTTTGAGGAAGGATGCGCACCTTTTGCTCTTTGACATACATGCTGCCAGTCTCGGCGATAGCCTTGACCACTCGGTAGATAGTCGGATTGATAGGTGCGCCAAACCCTTCGGGCACTCCACTCATCGCCTCGTCCATCATCTGGCCAAACTCGGTCTCGATGATGTGGCCGTCTGGCAAAATCTCGATGAAACCCTTGGCTTCGAGCTTATCCAGCGCTTCCATGCGGCGTACTCTCTCCTCTTCGTGCAAGGACTCATCCAGCACATCTTCACACGCGATCCCTCTATCTGGAATGATTTTGAAGATATCCATCTCGTATCTGGTCATGAACGGCAGCTTCTCGTGTGTGGCCAGCTCTTCGTAGAGTAGCCCAGACTTGCTTGGCTCGTAAGTACCCAAGATACGCTCTTTTCTGGCTTCCAGGATCCACTCTTTGTTTGGAGAGCTAAAGATCTTGTTGGATATGGTCAGCGTCTTCACGCTCCAAGAGTGGATGCTTCGCTCATCTTGTTGATCTTCGATCACTTTTTCGCCATCTTCTGTCACATAATAGACCGTACGGCCCTTTTGGTCCACACCTTCGGTGATGAGGCCAAAAGCTTCGAGGCTATAGAGATATTCGCGTAGATCGAAATTCTCTTCGAACCACTTGACCATATCTTTGGCTTCACCAAATTTCTTGAGGATCTCTTGCTTTTTCTTCGGCATCTCATTGAGGCGTCTACCATACTTTTCGAGCATCTTTTTGTACTCTCGCACCTTTCTATCCACAAGCTCTCGTTTGATCTCATCGAAGTTAGCTGTCTCTTCTGGATTGGAGGTGTACTTCTCTTTCCAGATCTTGTCGATGGTCTTGAGAGTCTCCACCTCCTCTTTTTCGATGGCGAAGGATTTGAGAGGTTTTTCGGTCTTGTCTTTGAAGATGCGGTATACCTCGAGAGCCTTTTCTCCCGCTTTCGTCAATGTGTCCACATCGGTGACATACCCCAAAGCTTCCAGATGTACGAGTGTATCTACATCCACATCCTCTCCATCGGCCACTCGTGCGATGGATTCGAGGATGGAGATATCGAGCACGCTTCCCTCACTGGCCCATCCGCCAAGACTCAAAGTCTCCTTGACCGCTTGGCCAAGCTCGGTGAAGGTGAAGTAGTCTCCATGGGGTACGGAGTAGGCGATAAGTCGCATCGCCTCGAGAAGATCTTTGCTGTTGCCCTCGATCGGTAGATAGTGAGCGTCGGTTGGACCCATAGGAGATTTTCGGATATACTCGGCCAGCTCAGCGTCGATCACGAGCTCTGGCTCGGTGATGGCGTAGGCATTGTAGAGATCTTTCGCCTCTTCGGTAATCTGGTGGTTTTCATCGGCAAATCCCCGTTTGGCCAAAGGCTCTTGGCTTACTTTAGTGGTCTTGTCCTTATTTTTGACGGCACCATCGATCATGGCGATCACTTCGGAGCTGACCCATTTGAAGTTCTCTTTCCACTCATCGATATTTTCGATCTTCGACTCCACTCGTGCAAGCACGTCGGCTACGATATTTCCACTGTAGGTAAGCTCGATCTTGGCTGGGATTGGAAAACGTACCAGTCCAGCGAGGTTGAGCTCCTCTACCGCTTCACTGTTGAGTTTTTCTACGTTGATCGTCTTGTCGTCGCTTCGATGCAGCGCGAGCAAAATTTTTGCCGCCTCTTTTTTGATGACCATTGATTCTCCTTTTTTTGGAGCTCATTATATTCGATTTAGAGAAAAATTTATGCTACTTTTCTATCATAGCTCTATGATGAAGGTCGTACCGGTATCAAAAGATTCAAAAAAGAGATCCCCTTTTAGTTTTTCTCTCACTATTTTACGACTCATATAGAGTCCAAGCCCTGTCCCTTTCCCCTGCTCTTTGGTGGTGAAATAGGGCTCGAATATCCGCTCTTGGATATGTTTTGGAATCCCACAGCCGTTATCTTTTACCTCAATTTTGATTCTATCTTTCTCTTTGTACGCTTTTATTATGATCTTTTTGGGCTCTTTGCCACACTCATCCAACGCGTCTCTGGCATTACTTAAAAGATTGAGCAGAACATGCTCAAGATCTTTTTTGTACGATTCTATGTAAAGATCTTGTGCAAGATCCAAAACGATAGAAATGTTGTGATTTTTCAATTGAGGTTCTATCATTTTGAGTACCTCTTCGACCATCTCTTTAACATCGAAACGCTCCTTTTTCTTCTCCGGTCTGGCATAATCCATAAAATCGTCGATCACTCGAGACATCAGTTGGGCTTGCTGCTGAATCATCTTGGCGTTCTCTTCTATACTTTGTGGGTTGGATAGTCCCATATTGGCTTCTATTTGCATATTGATTGCCGAGACACTGATGGCATTGAGAGGTTGGCGCCACTGGTGCGCTATCATATTGATCATCTCACCCATGGCCGCCAGTTTGCTTTGGTTGAGGATGATGGCATCTTTTTTGCGAAGCTCTTTTATCTTCTCTTCGACTCTATGTTCCAACTCTTTGTTGAGTTTTTCCAGTTTTTCGTAGGCTTGGACCATTTTCCTTTCTCGCTTATAATCAAAATAGGCAAAAAGGACCATAATAGCGATCAAACCCGACAAAAACAGGATCAAACCACTAAGAAAATTCTCGAGTGTTTTTAGCGATTTTTCTATGAGATGGGCCTGTTCCAAGGAAAAATCTATCACGATCAGAGCTTTTATCTTTCCATGCTCCACTACAGGATTTATATAGGTAAGCCATATGTTTTTGAGCTCTTTGTGAAAAAAGTAGTGAGGAGAGAGGGTATGGTACTCCTGTGGTTCGAGTGGAGTGTAAAGCTCTCCAAAGGAGGCCCTATCGTTTCGGGACGTATCCACCAAAAAACGAAATCGATCCTTGTCCACCGGCTCCAGAAGATAGATGAATTTGTATTTGTCGATGATGAAAAGCTCCAGATCTTTTTGAATATCTTTATAGACATCGGGATGGGTCTGCAAGTATGTATAAAAGTCTATGTGAGGAGGAATGATGCGAAGAAGGTGGCGTTTGATGTTGTCGGTAGTTTGACGAAGTTCACGAAGATCTTCTTGTAAAATCAATTTTTGAATATATTTTTCTGTCTCCAAAAAGTTGTGGTAGAGCAAAAAGATGGTGGCACCCAAAAAAATAGCGAATGCAAAGAAGATATATTGAAATTTTATTCTGTTCATTGGGCGTATCTTTGTAAAGAGGGATCAAGATGACCAAAATATTTTTCATAGCTTTTCATTTTGATAACGAGTTGGGGTCTTCCTTTGCGATAATAGAACGCCCCAATGACATTTGGATGTGTGGAAAAAAAACGATAACTCAATCCAAAAATGGGTTTGGAGCAGTTGATATCTCCAAAGACCAGATCACTTTGATTGCACTCTTCGACCAAGACGAAAGTGCTATTGTCATCGAACAAAGGAAAAAAGGAAGGAGAGGTATAGACTTTAACGATCCGCTTGTGTACCAAAAGAGGAAAAAGGGTCTGTACCAGCTCTTTTAGGCCGACAATGTGAGCGAAAAGCACCAAAGGAACAAAAAGCAAGATCATCTTTTTCAAAATGTCCACTCCATACAGACCATGGCGCGACGACCGCTATAGGGTACACGAAGAGTCGGCAGTGGTCGAAATGTAAGAGGATCTATCCTACGAAAAGGATAGTTGTAGGTATTGTCGAAAAGATTGTCTATTCGAAAAGAGAAATCGAGATTGGAAAGAAGATGATATTTGGCTCCTACATTCATATCGCTTCGTATCGCCGAGTGATCGAACTTGGATACGAAAAACTCTTCAAAAAAGAGAAAATTTTCAAAAGGGTGGTAGTGACTTAGAGTACATTGACTGAATTTGTAGGAGCCTATCATCGGGATATTGTCGATCTTTTCATATGAAAAGAGTGTACGAAGTTTGCTAAACGGTCGATAGCTCCAATCGTACTGGAAAGAGAAATAAAGAGTAGAGAGGGCATGATCGACGGTATAGAGCTTGCTCTCTCTGTTTGGAAAAAGATAGTTTCTCCCTCTTAGATACCCTCCTACCAGCTCCAACTGCTGGTTGGTATCCAGACTATATTTGATATCCTCGAAAACATTGTCTATCTTCGTAGAGGAAAGATCTGGCTGGGTGACGAAAAAGGAGTTCATCAAATATGGGTCGATATGGTACTCGATATGGGCATAGTTGCTTTTGAATGTCCAGTTGTCTTTTACATAGGTATGCCCCAGACGATAAAGGCGTATCCAATAGTCATCTATATTGCTTTCATTTTTGACAAAATCTATAGCTATACCGGCATTGAATACCGAATTTGGAGTCAGATAGAAGCTCTCCTGAGCGTAGAGTTGATAGATCTTTTGGTTGTTCGGACCTTTTCCAGGAGGCAACGTTTCGTGATCTATTTTTATATAGTCGAACTTTTGATGTTTGTATTTGTACTTCGCTCCCATCAGCAAAGCATGTCGAGCGTTTTCATATTTGTAGGATAGATCGAATGTGGCTTGAAAAGAGTGGGAGTGAGTGGCAAAATCGGATAGTGGCTGACGGTTGATATAGGTGAGTATGGGAGATTCGCTAAAGTGGGTTTTATTGATCATATTTTCAAAAGTGGTTTTGAAAAAAAAGCGACGAAATTTTTTGAGATAGTGAAGATGGATGAATTTGGTATGGATCTGTGAATCGTTTGGCTTCGCATCGAGACTTGGACCGATGAACCCTCCTCGATGGTGACTGGAGCCATAAAACAGAAATTCTTGATCTTTGGTATACAAAGAAAATAGAGCGTGAGAGCGCCTAAAGTCTCTATCCAATCCCAATGGATGAGCGAACCCCTTTTTTTGACGGGCACCATAGATATAAAGACTATTGCTTGTAAACACTTTTCCAAAGGAAAGGGAGAGCAAGGAGGAGTTCTTGCTCTCCTTTTGGGCATACAAGGAGGTCCCTCCATCCC
>JALWZJ010000047.1 GCA_027002625.1 Campylobacterales bacterium | reverse complement strand
GGAGAAAAATGTTATAATCAGTGGAGTGATCGTGCATGAAACCGATACAGGATACGCTCACTGCAGCTATGAGGATGCCCATAGCCAGCAGATGGGTAGAATCGATCTGCGGGCCATTCGCTTTTCGAATGGAGTGAAAGAGGAGTGGAGCGATCCCGATATGTGGGAGAAGCTTTTGAGGGGCGAAAAGATCCTCAACCCTAAAAAAATTTAAGGAGAAAAGATGAAAAAAATAGCACTACTTTCTATGGTGGCAGCCGCACTGATACTGAGCGGATGCAATAAAAAAGAAGAGCACGCACAAGCGACGGCTAAAAGCGTAGCATCCTCCAGCGTGCACTCTGCCAGCTCGGCCGCTATCCAAGAAGCCCTTCCTGGAGCGCCATTGCCATCGAGCAAGGCTACCAGCTCGGTATCGAGTGTACAAGCTACCCAAGAAAGAGCCACCGAAGAGATAGCCTCCAAGAAAGAAGAGGCCAAAAGTGGTGCGGCTGAGGCAGTGGATGCGAAGGCGCTGTATACCAAATGTGCGGCTTGCCATGGACCGGATGGCAAGAGAAAGGCCCTTGGCAAATCTGGTATCATCGCCGGTATGCCAAAAGATGAAGTGCTCAAAAGTCTCGAAGAGTATCAAGCCGGCACCCTCAACAAGTATGGTATGGGTGCATTGATGAAAGCCCAAGTGGCCGGACTTTCCAAAGCGCAGATGGAGGCACTGGCCGAGTATATCTCCTCTTTGAAGTGATCTTAATGGCTGATGAGCTCTTTGGGCTCGGAGGCTGTGAGATTGCAAAGAGGCACAAATCGCACACTTTTGCCTTTGGCGAGACTTGAGAGCTCGTGAGAGAGGATGATAAATCCATCCATCATAGCCGCAGGGCGGACCATTCCCGGTCCCCTTTTGGCCAAAGGATAGAAACACTCCCCATCGAATTTCCCTGGTATTACCGTATCTCTTCCCGGTTTGTTCGTAAGTTTCTCGGCCAGTTTGGCCGTGATTGGTTGGATATATGGATCTTTGCGGTGGCTTAGACGATTGATGAGAAATCTTCCAAAAAGCTCGAAATTGAGCAGTGCCGCCAAAGGGTTGCCAGGAAGATTGAGCACCATCGTGTCACCCATGCGCCCCAGAGTCGTGGGTTTGCCAGGTTTTATCTCCACTTTTGAAAAGAGTATCTGCATCCCCATAACTTTGAAAGCCTCTTTGGTGTGATCGGCCTCTCCCACGCTCACTCCGCCGCTGGTGATGATGAGATCGGCGTCCTTTGCAGCCGTGATCGCCTCTTGGATCGCCCCGACACTATCTTCGATACGGCCCAGGTATCGCACCTGGCATCCCAGCTCCTTGGCTCTGGCGTAGAGCGAGGGGGTGTTGGAGTTGTAGATCTGGCTGGCATGGAGGCTCTCGTAGTGCATCTTCAGCTCGTGTCCCGTGGCGAATACCACCACTTTAGGCGGTTCGTAGACCTCTACATAGGAGATCCCCTGGCTTGCCAGCAGACCTATCTGATAGGCTCCGAGCATCTCCCCTTTTTCTACGATCCGCTCGTTTTTGGCCACATCCTCTCCGGCAAAACGCATATGAGCCTGCTCTTTGATCTTTTTGGGCAGCACCACCCGCTCACCCAGATCCTCCACATCCTCGATAGGTACGATCGCCTCACACCCTTTAGGGAGCTTGGCTCCAGTCATGATCTTGACGGCGGTGTGTGGTACTACCTCCACATCGCTTCGCTCTCCAGCCAGTATGGTGGCGATCACTTTGACCTCTTTGCCAGCGTCTTCGAGTCGTATGGCGTAGCCATCCATCGCAGAGTTGTCGAAGACCGGTAGATCGATAGAGGCGTAGTAGTCGGTGGCACTGATTTGGCCAAGGGCCTCTTCAAGGCATAGGGTTTGCACTCTGGGAGTTGTCTTTTGAGAGGCTATAATCTCCAAAGCCTCTTGTATCGTTACGGCCATGGCTATCCTTTGGTATAATGAAGATCGATTTTTGCTCATTTTATCATAAAAGGAGTCCTCTTGGATACGCTCTTTATGGCTGCGAAGCATACCCATACCCTTTTCGTGGTGCTCTTGATCCTCTCTCAAGCTGCCTACTTTTTGATCTACAAAGAGCCTGATTTCGTCCGTTTTAGCAAGAAACTTGGCAATCTGCTGTTGGTGCAAAACATTATGATCGGAGTGGTGCTCTTTACCGGGCTTTTGATGCTGGCGGTGTTGAAGTTTATGGTCTGGAGTCCGGCTGTGGTGCTGATGATATTCGTCACTACCGGAGTGATCGTCCACCAGATCCTCATCAACAAAAAGCGAAAGCCGATCCGCAGTGACGAGGTAGAGGCGCAGACACTCTACAAAAGCTGGGTGGCCAAAGTCTATGGGGCTGAAATATTGGCCGAGATCGTGGTGTTCGTCATAGCGATGGTGGTGTGAAGGTCTTGAATGCCTACTATATTAAGAGTAAATGGGTATCGTTTTTTCTTTTTTAGTAACGCACATGAGCCAATTCATGTACATATAGAAAAAGGAGACAAATATGCTAAAATCGATGTAGCATCCCTTAAGATAGAAGAGAATTATAAACTGACATCGAAAGAGTGTAAAGAACTTCTAAAAATTGTAGAAACCCATAGAGATAGAATTGTGGAGGTATGGAATGAATATTTTGGATGAAGATAGGATAAAATCGATAGGAATAGGGCGTCAAAGCTTGTTTATTGAGCTAAAAAGTGGGAAAATTATCAAAGTTCCTCTTCGATATACAAAAAAACTTGCAAATGCCAAGATACTCGATCTTATTGATTATAAAATTATTGGAGACGGAATAGGTATTCATTTCCCTGTTATTGATGAGGATATTTCTTTAAAGGGCATTATCGAGGATTTTTTATCCACATGATTAAAAAACTCAAACACTTTTTCCACGACAAATCATTTCCACTTGTTCTTTTTTTGGCTCTTTTGTCAAAATGAGACTCATCCATTGAGTGATATAGGTATCGGTGTATGTATGGATAGTTTCGAAGAGAAGATAGAGCTTAGTTTAGAGCTTAATGAGTATTTGCAAAAAAGAGTCGATATTGTCAATCTCAATGGCTTGTGGGAAAGAGATGATGCCAAGCTTGCTTATGAAATCATTAGCCATCACAAGCCTGTTGTGGTGAGAGACGAAGAGCTGTATGTTGAGTTCAAGACCAAGACATTTTTGTATTATTTTGTATTATTTGGATAGAAAGCCGCTGTTTGATATGTTTGAAAGGGCATCTTTACAAAGGATAGAGGATGGGAACATTGGAAAAACTCATGAGATTGGAAGAAAATATAAAGATTCTTCAAATAATAGCAAATGAACTATCCTTGAATTGAATAAAGGATTTCGATGCAATTTGTCTACCATCCAGGTGCCGGTGAGGAAATACTGAGAATAGAAGGCGAGATCTACAACTACATCTTCAAAGTACGGCGCCATAAAAAAGGGGAGGTGATACCCCTTCGCAATATGGAGGATGGCTATCTCTATTTTTATCGTATCGATGAGGTGGAGAGACGCAAAGCTGTGCTTGTCTTGGTGGATAAAGAGTACAAAGAGATAGTACCCAAAAGATTTTTCCATCTGCTGTGGTGCGTCGTCGATCCCAAGACGATAGAAAAGACGCTGCCGATGCTCAACGAGATCGGCGTGGGTAAGATCACCTTTGTCTATTGTGAGCGTAGTCAAAAAAATTTTCGCCTCAAACTGGAAAAACTGCAAAAAATTCTCATCAACTCCAGCCAGCAATGCGGCAGAAGCCGCCTCATGGAGATAGAGGTGCTCGAATCGATTCAAGAAGCTCTTGCTCGCTACGAGGATATCGTCTTGATAGATTTTAGTGAAGATTCGCTCTCTTGTGCCGATAATATCCAAAGAGCCCTCATAGGTCCCGAAGGGGGGCTGGCACCCGAGGAGCGCGAGAGATTTAGTATGATAAAAGGACTCGATACCCCGATGATACTACGTAGCGAGACGGCCGCTGTGAGTGTGAGTGCTAAGGTGATGGTGTGAGAATCGCTCTGTTGCTGCTTTTTGCATTTTCTCTTTTTGCAGATACGCTCATCGTCGATGACGATGGCCAGTGCGACGGCGCTCAGTACACCACTATCCAAAATGCGGTAGATGCAGCACATGATGGTGACACGATCGAGATATGCGCCGGTACATATGATGAGGCGGTACGAGTCGATCAAGCTATCTCTTCGTTGACATTTGAAGGGGGAGCAGATGTTCATATCCCATCTGATGTTGACTGGAAAAATTCCAATACCCCTTTAGCCATCTTTACAAAAACAAATGTGACAATCAAGAATATCTCTTTGCATTCATCGAAAAAGAAGGGGGTCTATTTTAAAAAGGCTAAAAATATAGACTTTCAAAATGCCATTGTCTTTGCGAAAGAGGAGAGTATCTACATAGATACCGATTCAAGAGGAAACTACACTTTTCAAAATTGTACAATCAAAAGTTCCCAAAAAAAAGGTATTTATATAAAAAGAGGCAAAGATGTAACCGTTATCGATACGACAATCGATGCTAAACAGAGTGGTCTATATGGATTTAAATATCTCAATGGTAACTATACAATCGAAAATTCAAAAATAAAAAGCCGTACGAAATATGGGATTTATTTCAATAATGGAAAAGATTTGACTATAACTTCTACGATTCTCGAAGCGAAAGATCATGCTCTATATTTGAGAGATAAGATAGAGGGAGATTTTGATATAAGCGATACTAAGTTAGTGAGTAAAAACAAAAATGCTTTGTACTACGAAAACAAAGACTCGATAAGCAAGATTAAAATCACAAATTCCTATCTGGAAGCCAAAAAGTTTGGTATTGAGATAAACAATTTCAAGACATTGCAAATCGGTGATTCGACCATTCTTTCGGAAAACGATAGTATCAATATCGATAAAGCTCAAGAAGGGGAAGTTACTGTATATGGCTGTCGATTACGATCCAAAAAGAATGATCCAATCTTTATCGAAGAGGTCAAATCTCTCCGTGCAGAAGGGAATTTGTTTTTAGGGGCTTATTATGAAGATATAGATGTCAAAAAAATAAAGGAGTCTTTAGTAGTACAAAACAATATAATCTCAAAGTCAGGAAATTATGGTTTTTTAATTGAAAAGGATAATAAAGATCTTCAAGGAGAGATAAAACGCAATATTTTCCGCAACGCAAAAGAGTATGGATTGGGTATTAAAGACAAAAAGGCCAAAAGCTACGAGATCACAAGGAACTGCTTTTTCGATAACAAACATACAGCGTTTAACAAAAATAAGAATGCTCATTTCGATCTCAATTTTTTCGATGATTGGTCTGGAAGTGGGGAGTACGAGATTCCCGATGTCCCTGTATATGACGAGCATCCGTCTCCTCAATGTTTGCAAAATATCGTATTCGATTTCGAAGAAGGTAGTGGAGATACTACATCCGACAAAGCAATAGGTGACGAGATAGCGGACGATGGGACTTTGCACGATGCCCAGTGGAGTGCGGGGGTATGTGGCAAAGGGGTTTATCTCGATGGGACAAAGGACTCTTACATAGAAGTGGCCAAATCGGAAGAAAACAGGCTCGACAAGTCCCCACAGATGAGTGTGGTAGTTTGGATCAAGCCAGATGGAAGCCAAAATGGTCGGGCCATTCTTTTCAATAAAGAAAATCAATATGAAGTGGCTTTGGAAGGGAGAAGGCTTTGGTGGGCTTTGAATACTACTCAAAAGCGTTGGCTATGGTATCGAACCGATTTAGAAGTGGAACCTGATAATTGGCATATGATAGCTTTCGTCTACGATGGAGAGAAAGTGACGCTCTATCTGGATGGTCTCGAGGCTTCACAATCTTTTTCTTATAGAGGTATTTTAATAGGTAATGCCAGTACCCTGCGTATAGGAGCGAGAGGTAATAATGCTTCACCTACCTTCAAAGGATGGGTGGACGAATTTTATCTCTACCAAAGAGCTCTAAATCCAGAGGAGATCCAAGATCTTTATGAAAAGGGGATCTATTGTCAGCCTGTAGGGGATTGGCATTTCGATACTTGCCGATGGTTGGGCTACGAAAATGAAGCGAGAGATAGCAGCCCACAAAAAAACCACGGCACTCCCAAAAATGGCGCACAGACCACTGTCGGCAAGCTTTGTAGGGGAGCTGGATTCGATGGAGTGGATGACTATATTCAAGTACCCAACGATACCACTTTGGATACTACAAGACAATTGACAATAATGGGATGGATCTACCCTACACAGCTTTACAATCCAAACTCCAATGCACGAGGAGTACTCTCTAAAAGAGAGAGTCACGATAAAGAAAACGCCTATGGAGTATTTTTTTGGAACGATCATGAGATGGAAGATAAAGATGGAGATGGACAGATCGATCATGCAAAACTTTTTATCGATATAGATGGAACCAACGATAGGTTTCATACGACAAGCGCTATATCAAAAGATAAATGGACCCATATTGCAATAGTATACGATGGAAGAATGCCAAAAAACAGACGGGTGAAGGTGTATATAAATGGAGAAATGGATATCGAGGCTGCGGAGAGCAGTGGTCATTTAGGTCATTTCGACTCCAATTTGTACATTGGTGATTTGCATACGGCCAATTCAGTGCGGAAGGTATTCAAAGGGGTTCTGGACGAAGTGAAAATTTTCAAAAAAGCCCTTTCAGCCTCTAAAATAAAAGAGATTTATGATAACGAAAATAGTGGCAAAAACTGGGATGGCACTCAAAGACATTGCCGTGTGTGTGGTATGACGATCTACTATCCGATGAACGAGAAAGAG
>JALWZJ010000046.1 GCA_027002625.1 Campylobacterales bacterium | reverse complement strand
TTCTCCTGGCTTGAGTGAAAATGCCGCATCGCTGAAAGGTTTGACCATCTGACCTTTTTTGAAAAAGCCCAGATCCCCACCTCTTTTGCCGCTTGGACCTACCGATTTGGTTTGAGCAAGCTCGATAAATTTGGCCTTGAGTTTATCTTTTGGAGTCTTTTTGAGCTCTGCTATGATCTTTTTGGCCTCCTCTTCGCTTTTGACGAGGATATGACGCGCGTGAACCATCTCTGGCTGTTTGAACTTGTCGATATTTTGTTTGTAAAACTCTTTGGCCTCCTTGTCGCTGATCTTGATGGAGTTGTACTGCTTTCTCATCCAGATCTCCAGTGCCAGATCGGCTTTAAGTTTGGCCAAAGCCTCCTTGAACTCCTTGCTTCTTTCAATACCGCTGTTTATCGCTTTTTCTTTCAAAAGCTCTCGCTCGATCGCCTGGTCCACCACCTTTTGTTTGATCTGTGGTGGCAGCTGCTCAAACTTCATACCACTTTGAGCCAGCATGGGCGCAATATCTTCGGTGGTGATCTTTTTGCCGTTGACCTCTGCGATCACCTTGCCGGCTACCGCACTGCTCGCTACCAGTGAAAGGGCCACAAGGCCGCCTACGATATATTTCTTCATTCTCATCCTTTTTTTGGTTTCGTCTAAAAATTATAGCTGAAAAAGGTAATCTCTATTTCATATTGTGATAGACGTTTTGCACGTCGTCGTTCTCTTCGAGCACCTCGATGAGTCGCTCCACTTTCCCAGCCGTCTCGTCATCTACGTCGATCTCGTTGCTGGCTACAAGGCCTACGCTGCTCTCTAAAATATTAGCACCGGTTTTCTCCACAGCTTCGAGCACACTGGAAAAGTCGGCAGGTTCGGTCTCGATCACCAGCACCTCGTCAAACTCCAGGATATCGTTGGCACCCGCTTCCAATGCCGCTTCCATCACCTCGTCGTCTTTGTCCGAGCGCTCTACTGTGATGACTCCCTTTTTTTCGAACATCCACGAGACACTACCACTGGTACCCAGACTGCCTCCAGCTTTGCTAAAGGCGTGACGCACCTCGGCCACCGTTCTGTTTTTGTTGTCGGTCAGGCACTGCACCATCAAGGCCACTCCTCCAGGGCCATACCCCTCGTAGGTGATCTCTTCGTACTTCACGCCTGGCAGATTGCCGCTGGCTTTGTCGATAGCTCGCTTGATGTTGTCTTGTGGCATGGAAACGGCTCGTGCTCGCTCGATGGCCAGACGAAGAGCCGGGTTGGTTTCTGGATTGGGCCCTCCGTCTCGCACCGCCGTCATGATATCACGTACGGCTTTGGTGAAGACTTTACCTTTTTTGGCATCTTCTTTCGCTTTGATATGTTTTACTTTGGACCATTTGTTATGACCGGCCATTGAAGCTCCTACTCTCAAATTTGGGTAAAATTATATCAAAAAAGGTCTATCTATGGTCTTGCGTTCACCCGAAGAGATCCAAGAGATCAAACGACGCCTTTTGGAGCACTATCCCCAGGCAAAGACGGAGCTAAGATATCGCAACCTCTACGAACTGCTCGTAGCGGTGATGCTCTCGGCTCAGTGTACGGACAAGCGGGTCAACCAGATCACGCCGGCTCTGTTTGAGAAGTATCCCACCATCGAAGATCTGGCCAAAGCCGACGTAGAGGATGTCAAAGAGCTGATCAAAAGCTGCTCCTTTTTCAACAACAAAGCCAAAAACCTCGTGGCTATGGCCAAGATGGTGGTGGAGAAATATGGGGGCAAAATCCCCGAAGATGAAAAGGAGCTGGTCAAACTGCCGGGGGTTGGCCAAAAGACGGCTCATGTGGTCTTGATCGAGTATTTTGGCAAGAACCTCATGGCGGTGGATACCCATGTCTTTCGCGTCGCCCACCGCCTACGCCTCAGCGACGCCAAGACTCCCCAAAAGACGGAAGAGGATCTGGTCAAAGCCTTCAAAACGGATCTGGCGGCGGTACATCAAGCGATGGTACTTTTTGGCCGCTACATCTGCACCGCCAAAAATCCTAAATGCGAGGAGTGCTTTTTGTACGATCTGTGCGACTGGGAGGGCAAAAAGAAGCTGGACGCTAAATCCGAGTGATCACCCAGGAGCCGTGGCGATTTTGAAACTCCACCTCATCGCAGCGGCTCTTCACCTCTCCTTTGCGAAAATTGCCGAATTTACGCCCAAGTAAAGAGATGAGTCCTACGTCGAATTTGGCCAAAAAGGAGTTTGGGTGCTTTTTGATATACTCCACCAAGCTTCGATAATCGGTCAAAAAACGAAACTGATAGCAGATCTTGGCCACCACTTTGTTTTCACCGATTTTTTTCACATCCAAAATATCCACACTTTGGGGCACGAGGATGTTGGTGGAGGAGTAGGGAGTGTAGTAGTCGATGAGCATATCGGCCATCTTCGCTTTGGTCAGCTCCCTGGAGCCACATCCAAGCAGCAAAAAAAGGAACAAAAGCAAAAAGAAGCGTCTCATCGGACAAGCTCCTTGGCGATAGCGTAGATTGGCTCGATATCGGCCAGCCTCACCCGTTCATGGATGGAGTGGGGATTTTGGATCGTGGGACCTATGGAGGCTATCTGCATGGATGGATACTTCTTGGCGAACACCGCACACTCCAACCCAGCATGGATCGCCGCAAACTGCGCCCCACCATAGCGCTCATAGACTCTATCCACCTCTTTGGCAAAGGGTGTGACCACCGGCTCCCAGGGCTGGTAGCGATCGTAGCTTTTGGCCAAAAGTCCGAAGCTTTCGAAAAAGGTGCGATATTCACACTCGAGTTTTTGCAGATCCTCGTCGCTGTTGGCTCGCAGGCTACAGGCTATATGAAGTTTATCGCCCACTTCGATTTTGGCCAAATTCGCACTCCGGCTTGGGATACCAAACTCCTTTTGCCACCCTCGCACCCCATCGGCGAAGCCGCAGAGGATACTCCATACATCCTCTTGCACCACCTCTTGAGGCTGACTTTTTCGCACATCGAACCATTCGTTGGAGTGCAGCTCACCCTCCACTCCTATCACCCCCTCCAGATGGACCGGGATGGAGTTGAGACGCTCCCCGGCTTCGAGCCATGCGATCTTGGCTCCTTTGGCGAAGTGGGCGAAGGCTTTGATGGCGTTTGGGATATCCTTGTCGATATCAACACCCGAGTGGCCTCCTGGGAAGTTTTTGGCAGTAATGGAGTAAAAACGAAGATGATCGGCTCGCTCTTTGGTGCAGCTCTTGGAGGCCACGATATCCACGCCGCCGGCACACCCCACATAGACCTTGCCAAACTCTTCGCTATCGAGATTGAGCATACGAGAAGCTTGGAGCTGCAATTCCAGATTTTTGGCTCCGACAAGGCCGATCTCCTCATCGTTGGTAAACAAAAATTCCGCTTCGGCTTTTTCTTGCATGAGTGCGAGCATGATAGCCACGCCGATACCGTTGTCGGCTCCCAAGGAGGAGTCCTTGGCCCCCAGCCATCCATCTTTTTGGACAAGCTCTACTTGGGGAGCTTTTCCCACACAGACCATATCGTAGTGGGCTTGGAGACAAAGATCGCGATAAGAGCGATAACAAAGGATATTGCCCGCTCTGTCTTTTTCTACCTTGTATCCATACTTTTGGCCAAAGGATTGGATGAACTCCCCAAGCTGCCGCGTATGACCCGAGCAGTGGGGGATCTGAGCGATATGCTCGAAGATTTCGAGAATATGCATCGCTTAGAAGTGCTTGCCTTTTTCTTTGAATATTTCTGGGAGTTTGTTTTTGTCCATTTTGGTCAGATCCTCCTCCACATATCGAAAGAGCTTGGATGTAACCTCCGGATATTTTGGAGCGAGTGCTTCTACATGAGACCATACCCGTGCAAAGATCGGCTCAGGCAGCGCCAAAAAATATTTGGGGGGATTGAAACGCTCCACCATTCTGGCGATATCTTCGGCGAGTGCGCGGATCACATCCTCTTCCATCTTCTTTTCCAGCTCATGGCGCTCTCCCGCATTGCCACCCATCTTGCCAGCATCGGCCTTGAAGCGTCCAGCTTCGTCGGTGACGATATCTTTGAGCTTCCAGTGCGCTTCCACATAATCCACCGCATCCACGAGATCCAGCTTGATGTGATTTGGCTTGAGTCCAGCTTCCGCTTCCAAGTCTCTTGGCTCGGCTTTGTAGACTTTCATCTCTCCAAGATTCGCTACGATGACGATATCTCCTACTTTCATTGGCTATCCTTTTTTTCTTGTATTGTATCACGTTTGAGCTTGTCAAAAAAGTAATTGGTCGCTTCCACGTACCCTTCCACACTTCCACAATCAAAACGCTTCCCCTTGAAACGGTACGCGATCACCATCCCTCTTTGGGCCTGGATCTTGAGTGCGTCGGTGAGCTGGATCTCTCCACCAGCACCCGGTGGGACATCTTGTAAGATATCGAAGATATCGGGGGTGAGGATGTAGCGGCCGATGACCGCCAGGTTGCTTGGAGCCTCGGATGGATCTGGCTTTTCCACCATATCCTCGATCATGTAGAGTCCCTCTTCGATCTGCTTACCCGCTATCACCCCATATTTGCCAATCTGCTCTTTTGGGACCTCCATCACAGCCACGATGGAGCAGCGATACTTTTGAAAAAGCTTCACCATCTGAGAGAGCACCCCCTTCTCCTCTCCCTCGCACAGATCGTCTGCGAGCACCACACCAAAGGGCTCGTTGCCGATGAGCGTACGCCCCACCAGCACAGCATGCCCAAGGCCCAGCATCTGCTTTTGTCTGGTATAGGTGAAGGTGTAGTTTTGTACAAGATGGCGAATGTCGTGGAGTAGATGTTCCTTGCTGGTCCCTTTGATCTGGCTCTCCAGCTCGTAGCTGATATCGAAATGGTCCTCGATGGCTCGCTTGCCTCGCCCTGTGATGATCGCCATCGTATCCATCCCGGCCTCGATCGCCTCTTCCACGCCATACTGGATAAGAGGCTTGTTGACGATAGGGAGCATCTCCTTTGGGATCGCTTTGGTCGCCGGCAAAAATCTGGTACCGTATCCGGCTGCTGGAAAGAGACATTTTCGTATCATCTGCGCCTTTCAAAAGAGTGTATGAAAAACCAAATTATAGCAATTTCTGTCACGAGCAAAAGGTAATGGAGCTTATAGACTTGAGTCTGTTTGTCGCCATCCACCAATTGATAAAAAAGAAAGCTAAACACCATACCGGCCAGATAGCCTATCTGCTTGAAGATATCCACTTTGGCCAAAGCGGTGGCCTTTTTCACAATCAGAGTCTCGGCCCGCACCAAGTACGCTCCAAACATGAATGTAAGCTGATACCCCGCATAGACCAGCAACGCAGTCATATAGGTGTACGGTCGCAGCAAAAAGAGCACCACCAAAGCCAACATCACCAGCTCCACAAGCAGGCCTATTTGAAAATAGCGGCGGATATTGAGCAATATGTCGTAATATTTGGCGATGAGGAGCATACCAAGGGCGAGCAAAATGCCGCCAATAGAGTAGATGGAGGGATGCAAGGGCTGGTAGATCACGAAGATACTACCCACCGAAAGACCTGTGAAGAGGGAGTTGAGGAGTTTGTAGATCAGATAGGGGCGTAGGCGAAGCCTCAAAAAGAGCCCTCTATCCCTACATAGACACTGCGCGGTTCGCTGCCGTAACCATAGACCTCTTGATAGTAGCGATCGAAGAGATTGCATATTCGCACGAAGCCTTTGAAGTGAGGAGCGAAGTGGTGGGAGGCGCTGAGGTTGGTGACGTTGTATTTGCCGGTCTGTACTCCACCGATATCGTAGCGACTGCCAACATAGTAGCCACTGAGGGTGATGGTATGCTCCTCGGTTGGATACCAGGTGAGGCTGTAGTCGTACTTGCGTCTGGCCCTGCGCAGTAGCTCTTTTCCTTGGCTATCTTTGGGGCTAAGATAGGTAAAACCCAACTCCATCAGCAGCTCGTCACTCAAAACACGCTGGTAGCGAAGCTCCACTCCCTTGAATTTGCTGGTACCTGGCATATTGATATACTGCTCATCTCCAAAGACATTTGGATCGGGGTCGTACCAATCGATGAGATCCTTGATGTGCTCTTCGAACCATACGACCTTGAGCCCATAGCCTTGCAGACCCAGATCGTAGCTTCTGGTCTTTTCAGGCTGTAGGTTCGGATTTGGTTTGCCCCAAGGATTGATCCGCTTGATCTGATTGGGCACATTGTAGGCGGTGCCGTAGTTGGCCAAAAAGGCGACTTTCCCCCACTCATAGCGCAGACCAACTTTCCCTGTCCACTGATCGTCGAAGTCGCTGTAGCTATCGTAGCGTAGATTTTCGCTCACCACCAGATCGCCGAAGCGGTTTTTGTTGGTCACAAAGCCATAGGGATTGTCATAACTCTCATCGCCATGTTTGCCACTGGTATCGTCATACAGACTCTCGAAGTGCTGGTACCCCACTCCTATCTGAGCGGTTCCAGCTCCATAGGCGAACAGATCCCTCAGCTCCGCATTTTTGGTGCGACCCTCGAAGTAGTTCACCCCCCATGTGGTATCGAGAAAGTTTCGTCTGGTCTTGGTGGAATCAAGATGCAGCGAGAGGGTGTGCTGGCCAAGAGTGTAGCCACCGTTGGCATAGGTGGCGTAGTAGCGAAACTTGTCGTCGTTTTTGGAGTCGGGGTCTGGAGCATAGGTGGTGGGATTGTAGCCGTCCCCCTCGTTGTAGGCGTTAATATAGATCCCTCCAAGCTCCACGAAGCCCCTATCCAAACGATAGCCAAGGTGGCCTTTGAGGCTTCTGTTGATATATCCATCTCGCTCAAAATCTTCGGGATTTTGGCCAAAAGGGGTGATGGCCGAAAATCCTCTGGTATCCAAAAAGCCAAAATCAAGACCATAAAAGAGCTTGTCCACACTACTCGCTACACTCGCTCGAAACTCTCTCGTATCGAAACTTCCAAGGCTAAAAGAGGCGTTGGCATGCGGCTGCTTGGAGGTGATGATATTGATCACTCCGGCTGCCGCGTCACTCCCCCATACTCCACTTTGGGCTCCTCGTACGATCTCCACTCTCTCCACTCCCAAAAGACGCAGATGTTCGCTTTGAGGTCCATTGAAGTTGGAGGGATCGTTGAAGCGCACGCCATCGATGAGAACAAGCACCTTGTCGTTGCCAAGTCCTCGCAGATAGATCGATGCAGCTTTGCCCGCTCCTCCATTTTGCACCACTTCACTGCCCGTGATATAGCGCATCAGATCGGGCAAGGTCTCTATCCCTTTCTCTTCAAGCTCCTCGGCACTCAGTACTTCGATATCCTCCGTCGCCGACTCGAGATCCTCCTCGCTCTTGTCCGCTGTGACCACCACCTTGTGGATCTGTTCCACCTGGCTCGCCTGCGCCGCCAAAGTCATGGCCGAGACACTGGCCAAAATCGCTGCTAATGAGAAATATTTTCCACCAAAACCTCGCATCTTCACTCCTTTTTTAGCGATATTGTATCAAAACTCTATCCCTTCCCTTGCCTGCACACCCTTGTTAAAATAGTGCTTGACCTTTTTGATATGGCTGACCAGATCGGCCTTTTGGATCATCGCCTCCGTGGCACCTCTGCCAGTAAGCACCAGCTCTTTGTCTCTTGGCAAAGCCTCCATCAGCTCCAAAATAGCTTTCTCATCCAAAAGTCCAAACAGGTAGGTGACGAGGATCTCGTCGCATACAATCAGATCGAACGGCTTGCAAAAGGCTGCAAAGATCCTTCGGTACTGCTCTTTGACCAGTCGCCTTTGCAAAGGTGTGGGTGTATCTATCACGAAGCTTCCATCCCAGCTGCGATCGATAATCACCCCATCCAAGCGCTGCAACACCTCCAGCTCCCCCGTGGGCCAGGCTTTCATGAATTGGGCGAAATAGACCCTCTTGCCATGCCCTACCGCTCGGATACTCAAGCCAACGGCCGCCGTGGTTTTGCCTTTGCCTTCACCCGTGTAGATCTGGATCATTCGACAGCCTCTATCACGATATCGTCAAAGAGGCTCTTGCTTTTCCCACTGGCTATCACTCCAGCTCCACCTTGCAAAAATTTCGAGATCTTTTTGGCCAAAACTTTACGGCCATCGAGCCAGACCACTATCCGATCACCGCAAAAATCGACCTCAAGACGATGAGAGGGGTTGGGATCCAATGGCACACGCTTGTGTATCAAAGGCTCTATCTGGCCATCTGCAATCTTCTCCACCACGATCTTGTCTCCATCGAGACGTACATCGTAGTAATCCTTGCGATCTTTGAACCAAAAGAGCACACCCGCATCACTTTTTGGCCAAATAGTAGCCGCTACGCTTCCTTTGGAAAAGTAAAGGTCTTTGGTCACGAAAAGATTGCGCTCTTTTGAGGTATAACCTCTGGGGTAGAGGATCGCCAGACGCTTTTGGCCATCCACCTCCCATATCGCTGCCGACTTTTTACCCGTTTGGCTTACGAACCATCCAGCTGGCAGCTCCCCTACCCGTACGCTATCAAAATCCATCACCATTTTTTGCTTTGGGTGGGGGCACCCGGCCCACAATGTCATTACAGCACTGTAAAACACTATCCACTTTTTCATCGCTTTAGCTCCCAGTTTTTTGTAAATTATAGGAGGTTTTACTAAAATGTATGTTAAAGTTTTGCAAAAACACCAAGGAACTTCTATGACTATACTTTTTGCTCCAAGCGAAGCGAAACGACCAGGCGGCCAAAATATTCCCATACAATTTTGTTTCGATATCGATCGTAAGGAAATTTTGCAAAAGTATAATGAACTCGTAAAAAGCGATGAAGAAGAGATCCTGACGAAACTCTTTGGTACCAAAAAACGCTATGAGATCGATATTTTCGCCTCTCCTACCATGAAAGCAGTACAACGCTATACGGGTGTGGCGTATCAACATTTAGATTACGAGAGTCTTCATCCCTTGGAGCAGGAGTTTGTGGATAAACATACCATCATATTTTCAAATCTTTTCGGTCCTGTGTGCGCAAAAGACCTTATTCCTTTTTATAAACTCAAGCAAGGAGAGAAAGTCGGTCCCATCAAACCCGATGAGTATTATAAAAGAAGGATCCAAAATATAGAGTTTGATGAAGAGATTTTAGACCTTCGGGCTGGATATTACGAGAAGTTTTACAAACCAAAATTTTGCGTCAAGATGAAATTTTTGAAAAATGGTAAAATCGTCAGTCACTGGGCCAAAGCCTATAGGGGAAAAGTCCTGCGCCAAATCGCTAAAAACAGCATCGATAATTTCAAAATGCTTAAAGATTTTCAATTTGAAGGAATTGAAATAGTAGAGATCATCAGTAAAAAAAGTGAAGAGATTTGGGTAATGAGGATCGATGAACCATGTGCCTAATTATAACACTGATTTTTACGGTATTGGCGATAAAGGCGTGGAGCGATGGTCAAAAGGAAGGGGCGCTGCTCTATGGGGCAATCGCTTTGGGTTTCGCTGTGCTGATGGGCTGGAATATTCGAAGAGTCTGGAAAAAGCGAAGAAGTTGAACTACTTGGAGTAGAGCTCTATCCCCCATTTGAGGCTATCCATGCCGTACTTACTTCTGATCTTGAGAGCCGAATCTGTCAACTTGGCCATTCGTTCGTTTCTTTGGTGATCCAGCAGATCGTAGATCTTCCTCTTTCGCTCGTTGGCACACCGTAAGGAGAGCCGTACGATACTTTGTGTGGGAAATCGATCACACTCTTCGAAAAGCTCCAGCATCACATCTTTGATCAACATCTCACTGCAGCGAGCGTGGGATAGTCTGTGGGCTTTGGATCTATTCCCCTGCTCGTATCGGATGGAGAGTCCGTAATATCTGGGCTCGAAGCCGACCTTGGCCACACTGGTGGCAAGATGTCTGGCGAGGATGATGATCCGGCGTCTGATCTCCTCTCTATCGCTGATGGGATCGATGGTACGGGAGATGCCGATAGATTTTCGCACCATACCACTTTCTACCGGTTCACCATCGACACCCCATATCCGTCTATATAGAGTCTGACCCGGCAACTTCCAGCTATCGAATATAGCTTGTATCTCTTTGGTTTGGCCAAGAGTACGGATACCATAATTTCGCAGTCGCCTCAGATACCCTCTGCCAATACCTGGAAATTTTTCTATAGGAATATCTCGAATGAAAGACTCTATCTCTCTCACTACCTTCACACCCTGGGGCTTGGCAAAGGATGTAGCCAGCTTGGCCGTCCACTTGCTTCGTGCAGCGCCGATGGATATGGGTAGAGCGAAGCGCTCCATGATCTCACGCTGCAACTCTTTCAAAAACTCCTCCACCTTTTCATCTTTTATGTAGCCACTTAGATCACCAAAAAACTCGTCGATGCTAAACTGCTCCACCACGGGAATGCGCTCTTGCAAAAATCTATGAAGTTTGGAGGAGAGCTCATGGTAGTACAGATGGTTTGGCGGCACTACTCTTAGATTGGGACAGAGCGTAAGAGCCTCTTTGATACTCATACCTGTCTTGATGCCATACCTTCTCGCCTCGTAGCTGGAGGTGATGACTATCCCTCTGATTTTGGAGCCTTCTATGAAATAGTTTTCGAAACTGGTATGGCTATCGTAAAAAACGGATGGGATGAAAGCCCCCTGTCCCTTTTGCAAAAGGGATATCTTGCTTTGCTCTTTGGAATCGAAAATGAATGGATCTCCTCTCCCTCCCACGGCTGCCGGAATATTTCTAAGAACTGGATTTTTGATCCTTTCGGCGGAGATGAAAAATGAGTCGAGATCCAGATGTATCTTCATAGCTATTCCTTTTGATTAGAATAGCACAACAAGAGCAATCTGACAACCATTTTTTACATTAGAAGATTTTAAAAAATTGAAGATTATGCTTGGAAGATAGTCAAGAAGTGATATGGTGCGGCAGAGAGGACTCGAACCTCCACGGGATTAACTCCCACAAGGCCCTCAACCTTGCGCGTCTACCAGTTCCGCCACTGCCGCGTTTTCAAGTGGTGAAAGTATAGCAAAAAAGTCGCTCGAAGGCAAGACCTTCGAGCCAAAAATTATCCCAAGAATGGATTGGCGTAGAGTGCGATCAAAGCGATAACGAGGGTATAGATAACCTGCGCTTCGATCATCGCAAGAGCGATGAACATCGTAGTCATGAGCTTACCACCAAGTCCAGGGTTTCTTGCAGTTCCAGCGATAGTGGCCGCAGCAGTATGTCCCATACCGATACCACCACCAGCAGCAGCGATACCAAGACCGACACCAGCAGCCAATACGCTGTATGCTTGGATCATACTCTCTCCCTCACCTGCAAACGCAAATCCTGCGAATGCCACCAACAAAAGCATCAACTTTTTCATCTAAAACCTCCTGATTGTTTTGCAAAGTCCGTTCGGCTTGCGTGTCCCTACTTGTCACTTTGCGATGAAATTGTACAAAAAAGGAGATTAAAGATTATTGAATGCTCACTCTTGATGGGATACTTTGTCACTTTGGAGTAGCTCAAGAAGTTGTGAAAGATATGGAGAGAGCTTTTCCCATGGGTTGGGCAGTAGATGGGGAGTAACGTAGATGTAGGCATATTTTTTCAAAAAAGGACGGTATCTCTCCAGATCCTTTACACTATGCAGCAGCAAAGCGCTGCGATCGCCATCCAAAGGAGGAGCGTATATAGAGGAGTTTTCGTGTGTCACCACGATATCGGCCAAAGAGTACAATGCCGGAGCCTCTACTCCGGGATTGAAGATGGCGATCTCAAAATGCTTTGCAATATCTTGCGAGATGATACGATAGTACTCCAGATTTTGCTTGCTGCCATTGACCTCATCCACGAAGATCCCTTTCACTCCGAAAGGTTTGTACATTTTCGCCCATGTTAGGATGCGATCTTTTACCTCTTGCAAAGGGCGTTTGGCATAGTTTGTATAGATATAGCCTACTACGGAGATATTGGCTTCGTGCAAACGCTCTATCATGGAGGCGAAATTGTACTCCAAGTGCTTGAAATCTCCATTGTTTGGATTGACGATGACGAGAAAGGGTATGTGAGAAAAGCGCTTTTTGTATTGGATCAATTTTCGTACCTGCTCATCCTCTATTTGAGGATAGTGATAAAAAGGGATCAAAATCCCTTTTTGTGCGAAAAGTGAAGTCATGAGGAGCAAAAACGAAAGAAGCTTAGCCATTCTTTTTGAGTACCTGGCGCAAGGCCAGCTCTATTTTGTGCCCCTTTTGGCTGAGCACCTCCACTTCCACTTCGTCTCCCTCTTGGACCACATCCTCCACTCTCTCTACCCGTCCTCGGGAAAGCTTGGAGATGTGCAGCAATCCATCCACTCCTCCTGGCAGCTCCACGAAGGCTCCAAAGTTGGTGGTACGTTTTACTTTGCCTCTTAGGATCTCTCCTTCTTGGAACTGTACTGGCTTTGGCTCCGGTTTGCTGGCAATCTCTTGGATGAAATCGCATGCAGCCGTCACTTTGGGCTTGGATTTGCCGGTGACTCGTACTTTGCCTTTTTCTCTATCGATATCGATGGATACCTCGAATTTTTCGATGATCTCCTTGATGGTCTTGCCAGCTTGGCCGATGATCTCAGCGATTTTGCCAGGATTGACGGTGATGGTATGGGTGGTAGGAAGATTCTCTTCGTTGATCTCGATCTCTTTTTCCGCCTTCTCCATGATGGAGAGGATATGCAGCCTCGCCTCTCTTGCTTGCATCAAGGCCTCTTTGAGGATTTCGTGAGGCAATCCTCCCAGCTTGATATCCATCTGCATCGCCGTCACTCCCTCATGGGTTCCTGCCACTTTGAAATCCATATCCCCATCGTGATCCTCGAGGCCTATGATGTCGGTGAGGATCGCATATCGATCTTCTTCCAGTACCAATCCCATAGCCACACCGGCCACCAGATCGGCCAGCTCTATATTGGCCGCTCGCATAGCCAAAGCCCCGCCACACACCGTCGCCATAGATGAAGAGCCGTTGGACTCAAGAATTTCGGAGACCAGACGATAGGTTTTGTCCTCTGGGATATCCACCACAGGCTCCAATGCTCGTCTGGCCAGATTTCCGTGTCCAAGCTCTCGTCTGCCCGGCGCTCCTATGGGTCTGGCCTCTCCTACGCTAAATGGTGGGAAATTGTAGTGGACCATGAAGTGCTCGTACTGCGGTCCCTTGCCGGTAAGCAGCTCGAACATCTGTGCATCGGTCTTTTCCCCAATGGTGCAGACCACAAGGGCTTGGGTCTCGCCTCTGGTAAAGAGGCACGATCCATGAGCGGATGGGAGCAGATTGGTCTTGATAGTGATAGGACGTACATCCTTAAGCCCTCTACCATCTGCTCGACGCCCCTCCTCCAAAATCATCTTGCGCACAAGCATTCGCTTATACTGATCCACCACTTTGTAGATCAGATCCTCATCCCATCCTTGTTCTATCGCCACCTCGTCTTGAGCGATCTTTTTGGCTATCTTTTTGAGTAGTTCATTGCGCTCGCTTTTGGCCAAAGCCCGGATCGCTTGTGCGATCTCCTCTTTGTAGATCTCGTCGATATAGGTCCATAGATCCTCGTCGATCTGCTCGGACCGAAGCTCCAGCTCCTTGTGGGGTTTGGCAGCTTCGATGAAGTACTTCTCATACTCAGCAGCGGCTACCTGGATCTGCTCTTTGCCCTTGGCGATGATATCGGCCAGCTCCTCTTCGCTCATCGCATTGGGCTCTTTGATCATGATCACCTCTTCGGCGAGGGTAGGATCCATGAAAGGATCGACGGTAGTAGGGACCACCTCTGTTTTGTAACTGCCGATCGCCGCCATCTCGATCATCAGTAGCTCATCTTTGGTACCGGCGAGGTAGAGATCCAAGGTGCTCTCGCTCAATTTGTCATAGGAGGGATTGAAGACCACCTCTCCATCGATCTTGGCCACTCTAAGGCCCGCTACCGCCTTGCGCACGGGGATATCGCTGATAAAAAGAGCCGCACTGGCCGCATCGAGGGCCAATACCTGCAAATCACTGGATGGATCGGCGCTGAGCACCATCACGGTGATCACCACCGGATACATGAAGCCTTTGGGGAAGAGTGGTCGAAGAGCTCTATCTATCACCCTGGCTGTCAATGTCTCGAAATCTCCAGGCTTTTGCTCTCGCTTGACGAATCCTCCCGGGATCTTGCCGGCTGCATAGCTCTTTTCGATATACTGGACCGTCAATGGCAAAAAGTCCTCTTCTACCGGCTCCTCGTCCATCACTACCGTTGCCAACATGACGGTCTTGCCACTTTTGAGCCACACGGAGCTGTTGGCCTGTCTGGCCACCTCCCCTATCTCGTAGATCTCGTCCAAGTTGTTCATCTCAAATTCAAATCGACACTTCATTCTTTTCCTTTAAAATCTAAATTTATTTACATACTCGTTGTAAGGAAACTGCTTCAAAATCTCCTCTTCGCTGAAGCTGAAACGGTAGTTTTCTATATAGGTTTTTAAAATATTGTAGGCTCTATTGAGCTGGGCCATCTTCTCGCTCTCTCCACCCTTATCGGGATGGTATTTTTGCGAAAGGAGGCGATAGCGCTCCTTGATCTCCTTCCACGAGACCATGGTAGGAAGTCCCAATGTCTCCAAAGCTTCCTGGATCAAAGCCACTGGATCTTGCTGGATCATTTGATAAAAGACCCCGCTCCGCTGACTGTTCCCAACAGATATTTCATATCTTGGTCTACGAAACTAAGTCCCAGACCGAAGATAAAATTCCTCGCTTTTGAGTTGAGGATATTGTCCGCTCCTATATAGGTATCCAGATGCTTCAAAAAGCGATGACGATAAAGCAAAGTAAGATGCGGCTTGGTACCCCTCACATCGTTGACGGCATTGAAGTCGTACAGATCCACACTCGCTTTGCCCCGGTCATTGAACAAATACCAATCAAGGCCCAATCCGCCGGTACTCTCTATAAGACCCAAGCGGTAGCGAAAATCACCGTAGCGCTTGGCGTACAAAGCGCTCACATAGTAGGTGCTCTTTTCATGCTTTTTGGGCGGAATGAAGTTGCCGTTGGCATCTTTCTTGCTATAGTCATCACTCGCTACCACTTCCAGGATATAGGCTTTGTCAGGTACCGGCATATAGCTGATACCAAAGCCGCTTTTATTGTAGGCGTCGTCGCTCATATAGTAGCTTTTGAAATCCACACCGATCTGACTTTTGCCGATGGAGGAGAGGTATCTATCCAGCTTTTTGAATGACTCTCCTCCACTACTGAAAAATTTATCGGCCGATTTGATAGCACGACTGAGAGGCTGTTTGTTCTTTTTGAGTAGATCTTGCAGATCCTCCTCCAAAGCAGCGAACTTGTCCATCAATTTGGGTAGCTTCTTGTTTAGATCCTTGGAGCTATCACGCAGATACAATGATATCTCGTCCACTCGCCTCAAAATTTTAGGAAGCTTTTGATTGAGAGTATCGGCGGTATGGCCAAACTTCTCACTCATTTGGCCAAATTTTTCTCCAGCTTCGGTCAGCTTCTCACCCATTTTTTTGATATTAAGAATCCCATCTTCGATATTTTTGCTATTTTTTTTGATCAGCTCTTTGAGGTTGGCGGTGATGGCTTCGAGATTTTCTATGCTTTTTTTCAAATCCTCTCCACTCCTGCCGGCAATCGACTTGCGAAGATCTTTGATAAAGGCTCTAAACTCGTCGGCAGCTTCTGCGATGGTGGTACTGGTCTGATCGAAAGAGACGAAACGGCGCTGCTTGGTAAGCACTCCACCAGCCGCCAGATAGTGAGTAGAGTGACCTGGTATGATATCGAGGTAGCGGCTGCCCAGCAGACTCTCTTGCTTGAGTTCTACGATAGAGTCTTCTGGAATCTTGACCCCTTCATAGATAAAAAGCGTCACTTTGACCTTGTTACCCTCCAAGCTCTTGCCTTTTACAAAACCCACATCCACACCCTTGATCCGCACCTTTGCATTTTTTTCCAATCCACTGGCATCGTCCAAGAGAGCATAGATCTCGTACCCTTTTTTGCCGATATTGGAAAATTTATTGACCTGGGTGCTAAGCAAAAAGAGCAAAATAAGAGCAATGGCCACAAAAAGACCGACTTTCGCTTCTGTTTTCATAAACTAAAAAATCCTTCTTTCTTGTGTCTTTCGAATAGAGTGGGAGACCCCTCCCAATGGATAGAGCTCTACACGAAAATAGAACGTATTATTCTTGTATGAGCTACTTCCTTGTGTAGTAAGCAGCGGAACAGTCTCTTTCTTGAAGGTCACTTCATAGGACCAGCAAGGCCTCTTCATCCGCCACCCTACACTCCAGTTTCTTGTGCTGTTTTGGATAAAATCGTAATCTATTGTAGCAAATAGTTTATATGTTTTGGATAAATTCTTGCTCGCTTGCAGGCGCAAAAAGCTGGAGTCTTCCTCTCCTTTGAGCCGATTTTTGTAAAAATGGGACAAAAAAAGATCATACTTCTCATCTTTGTAGCTTGCGGTGGTGACGATGGAGGTGATCTTGCCTCGCTGGTGGGAGTAGAAAATATCGGTGTTGAAAAGCCATTTGGGATCTATGCGAAATCCGAGCTCGTTTTCCAAATCCTGCCATTTCTGGTCCGCTTCATAAAAAATTGGCTGGATAAGCCTATGGTAAAAAAGCTCCCCGCCTTGGTCGTTGTAGAAATACTCTTTGAGACTGAGGGTCAACTTTTTGGAGTTGTCTTCGATATTGATAAAAGGAGCTTTGTCGCCACCCTTTTTTTCGAAGCTCGGGATATTGAGGGTGGCATCAAGGTGGAGGGTATGGAAAACGTTTTCATACCCTTTGACCAGATCGCTATAAAAAGAGATCTCATGGGTATTTCGGTAGATATAGCTGTTGTCCCAGCGTTTGTTGAGGTGTTTGTCGACGAAATTGTAATCGGCATAGTTGGCAAAGAGCTTTTCGCTGATGGAAAATCCCAAAAAATCGTCCAACAGCATCGTATGAAAACGTACAGGCATCGAGAGCTGATACTCCAAAGCGTTGAGTCCTCGCTCTCTATAGAAGTGGTTGATACGCATATCCACATCATAAGAGAGATGCTTGTCGAAAAAGGAGCGGGTGTAGCGATGGTAGTGGAGTGAGGGGAGAAGCTGCAACGTATCGCTGTTGTCCTCTTTTCTATTGTCTTTGAAGTATCTGGCGTAAAGACCAAAATAGTCGTTTTCTTGGTTGTAAAAGTAGTTGTAGCGAGAAGTGACGATGCTTTGCAGTCCCTCGATATCCTCACTCTTTTGCAGATTGAAGTAGTCGATGTCGTTGTAGTTTTTCGAATCGATATAGATACCATCTTGACCCCAAAAGAGCCGACGCCTTTTGTAAAAAAGCTCCACCCCGTAATGTTTGTCGTTCTTGAGCTTTTTGTCCGCCACATAGCTGCTGCGCTCTTTGAAAAACCCCGTAGTGAGCGAACCAAAAGATGTGAAAGAATCCACAAAACGAAAGGTACCAAAAAGCCCATACCCTCTTTTGGTCCTGATTTGGGGATCGAGCTCTACATCCCACCAGTTATCGGGCGCGTAGAAGAAAGGTTGGATATAGATGAAACCTTCGTTGTCCGAGATACCCACTTTAGGGCGCAAGAGTCCCGTTTGGCGCTTTTTGAGAGTAGAAAATCCGATATAGGGGAAATAGAGCAGTGGAGTATTTTTGGCATAGAGCCTCATATGATACAGATCAATCCAGTGTCTTTGCTGATCTAGTACGGCTCGATCGAAATAGAGTCTCCAGTCTGGGCACTCCACATCGCAGCTGGAGATGAAAGAGTGCTGCAGCTCTATCTTTTTCTTCTTCGCATCCAGCTTCGTCCCGGCTATCCAGACACGAGAGGAACTTTCGTTGAAGAAAAAGGGGCTACCAAGAAATCTCTCGGTACGAAGATCCAAAATCGCCGAATGGCTCCAAGCAGCATACTTCCCATCCGATAGGATCACGATATGGCCAAAGAGGCGCAGGATCTCCTTTTTTCTATCATACTCGGCACGATCGGCTTGGATATAGTAGTTTTTGTACTCTACTACCACCCTTTTGCGAGCGGTGATACTATTGGAGGAGGCGTCAGCTTCGAGGGTATAGATACGAAGAGGCAGCGAAGCCGCCACTATCTGGGAGCAAAGAACAAAGCCAAGCCATATGTTACGATTCATTTACTTCGAGGGCTTGGTAGGCGATATCGGATCGAAATTTCTTTCCGGCGAAGTGAACCTGGCCAGCGAGAAAATAGGCGTAGTCTCGTGCTTCTTTGATAGTATCACCTATCCCTACACAAACAAGGACTCTACCGCCTGTGGCAAAAAGTTTACCCTCGATAAGGCTCACTCCCGCAAAACAGATATGGGCATGTTTGGCCAAATCTTCGTGGACGATCTCGTCGATGATGATCTCGCTGGGCTTGCTCTTGCCATAGGGATAGTTTTCACTTGCCAGGACCACACCTACCGCATACTTATCCTCAAACTCCACTTGCAGATTTTTCAGATCCTTCGTCGCCGCTTTGTAAAAAAGTTCGGAGGCCGGGGTTTTCAACAGCGGCATCAGCACCTCACACTCCGGATCACCAAAGCGCACGTTGTACTCCAGCACATAGGGCTCGCCATCTACGATCATAAGACCGGCGAAGAGCACCCCTTCAAAGGGCACTCCATCTTTTGCCATCCCTTCGATAGTAGGAGCGATGATACGCTCCTCGATCTTTCGATAGAGCTCCTCGTCGATCAGAGGCGTAGGAGCGTAGGCTCCCATTCCTCCAGTATTGGGTCCCTTGTCACCATCCAGTAGCCTTTTGTGGTCTTGAGCCGCTGGCAAGATCACATACTCTTGGCCATCACTGATCGCAAAGATGCTCAGCTCATATCCATCCAGATACTCTTCTATGATCACCCGCTGTCCCGCGGGACCGAAGGCTTCGCCACTGAGCATCTTGGCAGCCGCCTCCTTGGCCTCCTCTTTGCTCTGGGCGATGATCACCCCTTTGCCAGCACACAACCCATCTGCTTTGACTACGATAGGAGGATCGAGCTCGTCGATAAACTCGGCAGCCTCTTCCATGATGGATGTCTCGATGTATCTGGCTGTGGGGATATCGTACTTTTTGAGGAAGTTTTTCATATAGATTTTGGAGCCCTCCAGCAAAGCCGCCTTTTGGGTAGGTCCAAAGATCGTAAGGCCTCGGGAGCGAAAGATATCGACGATCCCTTCTACCAAGGGAGCTTCGGGCCCTACGATTGTTAGATCTATCCCTTTTTCTTGGACGAAATCGGCCAAAGCTTCGAAATCTTCAGCTTCAACGTTTTGGCCAAGCTGCAATGTAGCGCCGTTGCCGGGAGAAAAGTAGATGTTTCGTACCGCTGGATCTTTGGAAAGGGCCAACCCTATCGCATACTCTCTACCACCACTACCTACTACCAAAACATCCATAGATTTCCTTGACTACAAAGTAAAAAAGCAGAAGGGAAAAGAGCATCTCCTCTCCCTTCTGCTTTTGGAAGGACCCGAGCGGGCGTTCACGCAATGCAATGGTCCCTAAGACCAAATAAGAAGGAGCGAGTCCCGGATTAGGCGGCGGCTTCTCGCCGGGCGTCCCCGGCTCGGACGAAGTCGCCGACACACACCGGGAGCTACCGACCTCCTTCAATAGTGCGATTGTCGGACCCCCATACTGCGGGTAGCGCACCGCTCAGGCTCTACTGAAATTATAGCTCATTTTGGCCAAAATTACAATTTTTTGGCCAGCTCCACGCAGGCTTGGAAGGTGGGCGAGGGAGGAATATACGCTTGGATAAAAGGAGGGAGTGCTCGAGCCGTTTTGTATCCGATGGCCACGGCCTTGTAGCTCTCGTCCCATCCAAAACACTCCAAAAAACATCGAACGGTCGAAGGAGAGGAGAAGATGATCACGGATCCTTGTGGCGGCTTTTGAAGTTTTCCACACTCCTGGCATAGCGTCTCGTAGAGTATCGCCTCCTCGGCCTCAATCCCGTAGGAGTGTAAGATATCGGCTACTTGAGTGACCACCTCTTTGGGGCGTATTACCAGATAGCCCCCCTTTTGGCCAGACTGGATCACCCTTTTGGCCAAATCCTCTCCATAACCACTGCTGACCTCCACCACTTTTCCACCAAGCTCCTCAATACGTCGCGCCGTAGCCTCTCCCACGGCAAAAGCCGGCAGCCTCTTCCACTTATTTGTGATGCGATCGATTGCATCCACACCTCGCTTGGAGGTGAAGATCAGATAGTCGTAGTGTGAGAGATCCAAAGGAGGAGAGAAAAAACGTTGGGTGATGAGGGGGAGGCTCTTGGCTCCCTCTATGCTGGTGTCGGAGAGGATGAAGATCTCTTTTACTCCCACTCGATGGTTCCTGGAGGCTTGGAGGTGATGTCGTAGACTACCCGGTTGATCCCGTCCACTTCGTTGATGATCCTATTGGAGATATGTTCGAGTAGATCGTGAGGAATATGAGCAAAAGTTGCCGTCATCCCATCACTACTCTCCACGATACGAAGTGCCACGGTATTTTCGTAGGTTCGTTTGTCGCCCATCACGCCCACACTTTTGACATTGAGCAGTACCGCGAAACTTTGCCACAGCTTCTCGTATAGCCCATGGGCTTTGATCTCTTCGAGCAGTATGGTATCAGCCTTTCGTACCAGCTCCAAAGCCTCAGGTGTCACCTCGCCCAATATTCTGATGGCCAGGCCAGGACCCGGGAATGGATGGCGATAGACCATCTCACGAGGTAGTCCCAGCTCCAGCCCCAATTTTCGTACCTCATCCTTGAAGAGTTCTCGCAAAGGCTCGATCAGCTCGAACTGCATCCAATCGGGCAATCCTCCCACGTTGTGATGGGATTTGATCGTCTCGCTGGGGCCTTTGACGCTTACGGACTCGATCACATCGGGATACAAAGTCCCTTGGGCCAGATATTTTACATCTTTGTGCTTCTTGGCCTCTTCGTCGAAGAGCTCGATAAAGGTATGGCCGATGATCTTTCTTTTTTGCTCAGGATCGGTCACTCCTTTAAGAGCCTCTAAAAACTTCTCTTTACCATCAATGGTGATGAGAGGGACTTGGAGCATATTTTTAAAGACATGCTCCACCTTCTGGCGCTCCCCTTCTCGCAGCAGTCCGTTGTCCACGAAGACCGGGATGAGCTGATCACCGATCGCCTCGTACAAAAGTGCCGTCACAACCGAACTATCCACTCCGCCACTCAAAGCACAGAGCACTTTGTCGCTCCCCACTCTTTTTCTAATCTTTTGGATCTGCTCTTTGGCGAAGTGTCCCATATCCCACTTGCTCGTGATACCACAAATCTTTCTGGCGAAATTTTCCAATATCTTAGTCCCCTCCTCGGAGTGGCTCACCTCAGGATGAAACTGCAAAGCGTAGATCTGGCGCTCTTCATTGGCGATGGCTGCGTATGGGGAGTTGTCTGTATGGGCGATACGTACGAACCCTTCGGGGAGTTTCTCTACCTTGTCGCTGTGGCTCATCCAGACGATCTGTCCATCCTTGGTTCCATCGAAGAGTGGCGAGATATGACCATGCACCGGATCGAGATAGAGCTTGGCTTTGCCATACTCGTGCTGCAAAGCCCTGATCACCTGCCCACCAAAATCGACGGTGATGAGCTGCATCCCATAGCATATCCCAAGTATAGGAAGGCCCAACTCGTAGATAGCCCTATCCACTCGTGGTGCATCGGGATCGTAGACGCTTGCGGGCCCCCCGCTAAAGATGATCCCTTGGGGCTTTTTGGCTTCGATCTTTTCGATATCTTCGAAATAGGGATAGATCTCGCAATAGACCCCGACTTCTCTTAGGCGTCTGGCGATCAGCTGGGTATATTGACTTCCAAAATCCAAAATGACGATTGGCACTTGCTGCATAGATTTCCTTTTAATATAGACCTAAAATCTCGAATTGAATATACCACAAAATGATAGAGAGCACATAGCCAGCCAGTACGGTCCAGGCGTACTTCATATGTGCACCGAAGGTATAGATACCTCGCATCCGTCCCATCACACCCACTCCCGCGGCACTACCAAAACTGATCAAGCTTCCTCCAATACCGGCAGTAAGAGTGACCAAAAGCCACTGATCGATCCCCATGGGAGGATCGGCTTTTAGGATCGCGCTCATCACGGGGACGTTGTCTATGATGGCGGAGATGAATCCCACGCCAATGTTGCCGGCAGTCGGCCCAATGATGTCGTAGAGTTTGACGATATACTCCAAATAGCCCATAAAGTGAAGCGCTCCTACCGCACTCAAAATCCCGAAAAAGAAGAGCAGCGTATCGTTCTCCACGTTTTTCATGTTCACATAGACATCGAAATGGTCGTGTCGGTTTTTGCGCTTATGCAAAAATGCGTACATCTTGAGTAGCGCCAATCCAAACATCATGCCCCACATGGCTGGAAAGTGGAAAAGCTGATGGCCCACCACCGCGATGAAGATAGTGAAGACTCCCAGC
>JALWZJ010000045.1 GCA_027002625.1 Campylobacterales bacterium | reverse complement strand
AATCCTCGAGCCCTACCGACTCGTTGTGCAAGGCGATAGACAGAGCGATCGCCAGATCGAAATGGCTGCCGCTCTTTTTGAGATCGCTTGGGGAGAGATTGATGGTGATTTTAAGAGGAGGGAAGCGGAAGTTGCAACTAAGAAGAGCCGATTTGACTCGATCTTTGGCCTCTTGAATGGAGCTGCTGGCAAGCCCTACGATACTAAATCCAGGAAGCGCTCTGGTGAAGCTGCTCTCCACCTCCACCTCTTTGGCCTCCACACCATCGAGAGTGGCGCACAGCAGCCGTCTCACACCTTGGCTTTTTTCTTCTTTTTCCACTCTTTTTCAAACTTTTTACGCTTGAGGTAGGGGAGCTTCTCGATAAAGAGATGGCCATCGAGATGATCCATCTCATGCTGGATCGCCACAGCCAGCAAACCGTCACTCTCTATCGTCTTTTTATTGCCGTATCTATCTTGATACTCTACCTTCACCCACTCGGCTCGCTCCACGTCGTCGTAGTACTCGGGTACGCTCAAACACCCTTCAGTATAGACCTGGGTACCTCTGCTTTCGACGATGACGGGATTGATGAGCTCAAGCAGATCCTCTTTGTGCTGCTTGCCCTCTTCGTCGGGGAGATTGATGATGAGTGCTCTTAAGGGCACCGCCACCTGGATGGCGGCAAGCCCGATGCCGTTTTTGGCGATCATCGTCTCGTACATATCATCAAGAAGCTGGTGCAGCTCCTCATCGAAGCGCTCTACTTCATTGGAGCGCATAAAGAGTCGCTTGTCCGGATAGGTGATGATCTGACGAATCATCGAGCGCTCTTCTCCAACACCTGATCGATCAGACCATACTCCTTAGCCTCTTCGGCACTCATGAAAAAGTCTCGCTCCGTGTCTCTGGCGATCTTTTTGACGCTTTGCCCCGTATTTTGGGCCAGGATCTCGTTGAGGATCTTCTTGAGGCGCAAAATCTCCTTGGCCTGGATCTCGATATCGGTAGCTTGTCCTTGGGCGCCGCCCAGAGGCTGATGGATCATAATCCTTGCGTGTGGCAAGGCATAGCGCTTGCCTTTGGCCCCGGAGCTGAGCAAGAAAGCACCCATGCTGGCCGCTTGACCGATACAGATGGTAGCCACATCTGGCTTGATGTAGTTCATCGTATCGTAGATGCTCAGCCCGCTGGTGATGACGCCTCCTGGAGAGTTGATATAGAGGTAGATATCCTTGTCGGGGTCTTCCGCTTCCAAAAAAAGCAGCTGGGCCACGATAGAAGAGGCCACGGCGTCGTTGATCTCGCCGCTGAGCATGATGATACGATCTTTGAGGAGCCTGGAATAGATGTCGTAGCTACGCTCTCCTCTACCCGTTCGCTCGATCACATAGGGAATGTAGTAGCTCATTGTTCCTCTTTAGGTAGTTTTTTGGCCAAAAGTTTGCTGAGCAGTCTATCTTCGATCATCGCCATCTTGATAGCTGGAAGTAGCCCTTGCTTTTGGTAGGCCTCCAAGATCTCTTGAGGATTTCGGCCCATCTGCAGCGCTTCGTAGTAGATGGTCTGCACCACCTCTTGATCCTCTACGCTCACCCCCTCCTCTTTGGCCAAAGCGTCTACGATGAAGGTGGCTTTGACGCTCTTTTGGGCCTCTGGTCGCAGCTCCTCTCGCAAAGCTTGCAATTTCTCAGGGTTGTTTTTGAGCTCTTCGATCTCCTCCTCACTCATCTGTGCCGCTTTGTTGTTGAGCTGCACATCGATCTCTTGTTCGACGATGTTTTTGGGTAGATCAAACTCAAATTTCTCCACCAACGCTTCCATCAATTTCGGCTTGAGCTCTTCGTTGTAGAGCTTGGAGAGCTTTTCGTTTTCGAGCTGCATTTTGATCTCTTTTTTGAGCTCGTCGAGTGTGGCATCCTCTTTTTGGAGGATCTTCTTGGCCAGCTCGTCGTCGATAGCCACTGGCTCTTTCTCCTTGATCGTATGCAGCGTCACCTCGAATTTCGCTTTCTTACCGGCCAGCTCTTTGTTTGGGTAATCTTCGGGGAATGTGACCTCTATCGTCTTGGTCTCACCCTTTTTCATCCCCACCACCTGCTCTTCAAAACCTGGAATGAACTGGCCGCTGCCAAGTCGCAGCTCGAAATTTTGAGCACTACCCCCCTCGATCTCGGTGCCATCTTCGAGCGTGCCTTTAAAATCAATCACGACCAGATCTCCCTCTTTGGCGGGACGATCCTCTTGCACCTCTTTAAACTGCGCCATCGCTTCGGCCAACTCTTCGATACGCTTTTGGACTTCTTCGTCACTCACCTCAGGCACTTCGTAGTCTGGGATCACCTCTTCGTAGCCGCTCGTATCGATTTCGGGCCTGATACCGATCTCGATCTCCATCTCGATCGCCTCGCCCTCTTTTTCATATTTTACAAATGCAGGCTCACCCAGCATCTGATCTCTTTGGATACCAAGCTCCTCCAACGCCTTGTCCAGCGCTTCTCGTACCAGCTCCGCCTCCGCATCTTGAGCGATCTTCTCTCCATATCGTTTCTTGACGATCGCTACAGGTACTTTACCTTTTCGAAATCCCGGTACATCCATCGTCTTGGCCAGATTTTTAGCGATCTTTTCGCTCTGCTTCTCCAGTTCCGATTTATCTATTTTTATCTCGACTTTCGCGTTTGCGTTGTCTACTTTTGTGGCGTTGATCTCCATTCGTTCCCTTTTGAAAAAATTTAAATCCCATTTTATCAAAAATATGCTTTAAACTAAAAATCATTTGTGCTACAATGTGCAAAAATAGAGCAGGAGCGGCGAAAATGAACCAGAAGAAGGCCTTCGAAGAGGCTGTAATAAAAATGCTCGAGATCATTGGAGAAGATCCCAAAAGAGAGGGACTGCAAAAGACTCCCGAACGGGTCTACAAAGCCTTTTTGCATCTGACCAAAGGGTACCATCAAGACCCCAAAGAGGTTTTGGGCGAGGCCCTTTTTAGCTCCACCAACGACGAGATGGTACTGGTGCGGGATATCGAGTTCTATTCGCTGTGCGAACACCATCTACTCCCCATCATCGGCCGAGCCCACGTGGCCTACATCCCCGACGGCAAGGTGGTGGGACTGTCCAAGATTCCACGGATGGTGGAGGTGTTCGCCAGACGTCTACAGATCCAAGAGCAGATGACGGAGCAGATCGCCGATGCCTTGATGCAGACAGTCCAGCCCAAAGGGGTAGGGGTAGTGATCCAGGCCAGACATATGTGTATGGAGATGCGAGGGGTCGAAAAGATCTGCTCCACCACCGTCAGCTCCGCTCTTAGGGGAGTATTCAAAGAGCATCTCAAAACCAGAGAGGAGTTTTTCAGTCTCATCAACGCTCCCCATCCGGGGAGATTTTAGGATTTACACAGTCCTTCCGCTTTGGCCAAAGCCAAGATCTCGTCGAGGTGGATCGCCCGCTCATCCGCCGGATCCGTCTCTTTGCTTCTACACTTCTTACACCCCATTCCGGCATTTGTGGCATCCATGAGCGATTCCATATCGCAGTGTCCTGCCTTGATAGCTTCCAAAATCTCTTTGTAGGTCACGTTGGCACACTCACATACCACGTAGAGTTCATCTATGGAGCTGAGTTGATCGAGATTCATTTTGCCTCCTTTGTTTTTGATAATGATAGCAAAGCATTATAGCGCTTTTTGCTACATTTATACCATTTGTGCTATAATCCTCATCAAAATAAGAGATAATTTATCTGATTTAGGAGAGGACAAATGGAAACGACACAAAAAAGCTTCAAAGAGCTGCCTTTTGAGGAGAAATGGAAGGCGGTAGAAAAGGCGATCGACGAGGGGATCCGCCAGTTTTTGGTGATGGATGGAGGAAACCTCGAAATCATCGATATGAAAGAAAATGGTGACTTTCTCGACATCTATATCCGCTATATGGGGGCGTGCGTAGGGTGTGCCAGCGCTACTACCGGCACACTTTTTGGTATCGAGCATACTCTTAGAGAAAAATTGGGCGAGCCAAACATCCGAGTGTTGCCAATTTAGTCGTAATTTCTATGAACAAAATAGAAGATATCCACTCTATCGACTTTTGCACGCTCGATAGTGAGTGTGCATATCTACCGGACAGACAAAGTAGGCTCTACTACCGCTACATCCCAGACGCCACCAAACAACTGGCCAGTGAGCTGATCAGGAGGGGGTGGCGCCGTTTTGGCCACTCCTACTTCCATCCTATCTGCCAAGGCTGCACGGAGTGCAAAAATATCCGTATCGACGCTTTCGATTTTGTCCCCACACGCAGCCAAAAGCGCTCGGTCAAAAAAAACAAAAATACCGAGATTTACATCCAAAGACCGACCCTTAGCTACGAGCATATCGAGCTCTACAACAAATTTCACAAATTCAAGGCCCAAAAGAGCGGCTGGAAATATTATGAAATCGATCTGCAGACCTACTACGAGGAGTTCGTGGTGGGAGCCCACGATTTTGGCAAAGAGGTGCTTTATGTGGTGGATGAGAAAGTGGTGGGCGTCGATCTGATCGATATCCTCGATGACGGGATCAGCTCCATCTACTTCTTCTACGATCCAGAGTACGAAAAGCTCTCTTTGGGCATATTTTCATTGATGATGCAAATAAGTTTGGCCAAACAGATGGGACTTCGCTGGATCTATCTGGGATATTGGGTGGATGGGTGCGCCTCTTTCGCGTACAAAAAGCGCTTCACACCCCATGAGATTTTAGAGGGGTTCCCATCTCTTGAGCAAGAGCCCAAGTGGAAAAGAGCCCTCTAAATCCCTCTTTTGGCTCCTTTGTCCACAAATTTTCGCACCAACTTGATAAAAATCCGCACGATGAGTATCAATATATAGACTACAAAAGTGTACAAAAAAGGATGCAGCCACCCAAAAGGGGCGCGTCCGATCGCTTCGAAATGCTCTATCGGATGATCCAAAAGCGCCTTGGCATGCATCCAGACACAAAGAAAAAGGAGCAAGAAGAGGTAGATCACCACCTCTTGCTTGACTCTTCTCATCTTACATCAATCCTCGAAGCATCAAGTACCAGTACATCGGCTTGAGCAGATGCAGATCGAACTCCCACCAGATCCAGCGGGGCTTGGCCGGATCGAGGAATGGAAAAGATGGTGCCGGTCCATCGTAGTTGAACTCGGCCAGCATGATCTTTCCATACTGGGTCTTGAGAGGACAGACGGTATAGCCATCGAATTTCGCCTTTGGTTCCTTGCCCTCCATCACTGCCACCAAATTCTCTTGCAATACCGGCCCGTGGTGTCTGGCACTTCCTCCTGTCTTTCCAAGAGGGATACCCAAAATATCGCCGATCCCGAAAACATTTTTGTAGCGTCTATGCTGCAAGGTATATTTATCTACCTCGAGCCACCCTTTGGCGTTTCCTTTTTGCCATCCAAGAGGTGAATTGGCCACGGCGTCCACCGGCTTCATAGGAGGGACCACGTGGATGAAGTCGTAGGGCATCTCCACCATCTCTTTTTTGGTAATGTAGTTGTAATCTTCGAGATCTGGATCCCACTCCCCTTTGACCTGATAGGTGTGCTCGAATGTAGCGATCTTTTTGTCCGGATCGATTTTTCTAAGCACATGGTTCCACTTGTCTTCGATGTTGCCGTACATAGGAGTGACCTCTTGGACGAGGGTCTTGTTGTAGCTGGGGATACCAAAGAGCTTGGTTCCTTTTTTGCAAAAGTAGGCTTTGACGTTTTTGTGTACGTCCGCGCCCCCGTCAGGGCCATTGCCTCGTAGATAATCGTCGCTTAGATACAAGATCTTTTGAGGGGCTCCCCCACACTTGATAGGAGTATCTGGCTGGGTGTAGATCGCTTGGATAGGATTGTCGGGACTCGCCTTCTCGGCTGCGGCTCTAAGCTGCCTAAACCACTCCCACGTCTTGCTTCCACCGCTCACGTCTCCTGTGACGGGATTGTTGAGATAGACACTGGAGATCCCCTTTTGACCGACCAGCTCCTTTCTCATCCCCTCGATTCGCTCATAGTCGTAGGCCAGTCCCGTAGCCACTACCAAAAAGTCGTACTTGATCTTTTTGTTCTTATCGGTGATCACTTGGTTGTTTTCAGGGTCGAACTCGGCCACGCTCTCCTTGATCCACTCCACGTCGCTTGGGATGAAATCGGCGTTTGGCCGCTTGATCTCATCGGCTGTGTAAAGACCTGCGGCCATAAAGACCTGGCCTGGCTGATAGAGATGGATCTCGTTGGGAGCGATGAGGATCAGCTTGGCGTTCGGGGCGCTTCTACGAAGTCTCGCCATCGCCATGATACCACCAGCCCCTCCACCTACGATTACGATGGTGGCTTTCTTGCCACTGCTGCTACCACCCTCCTCGGCCCTGGCCGAAGAGCCCATCCCAAAAGCTCCCACGGTTCCAAGCCCCATGATCTTGAGGGCGTCACGACGGGATAGGCCGTTGCTTGAGGCCACCTCCTCCAAAGCCTCTTCGAACTTTTTCATCTCTTTTTCCATAGTTCACTCCTCATAGATTTTTCATATTATAAGAGACAATCGTGAAAATAAAGATTAATTATGACGAATTTTTCCAAAAAATCAATATTTTTGTCCATTCTATGCAATTTTGTTTATAAATAATTGAATGTAGACACTATTATTGTAAATATTTTTGATAGGCTGATAAACGATATCGATACGATCCTTCTCGGGCTCCTTTTCGCAACGAAACCAGATCGCTTTGAAGGTACGATCCTTTTGGCGTAGAGTCATGAGCAGATGATCTTTGTGCTCTCCCACCATCCGCTTCTCCACGATCTGGACATCCTTGGCCAAAAATCTGGGCACCGGATTGGACTCTCCATAGGGAGCGAAAGCATCGAGGATATCGATCAGCTCCCAGTCCACTTGATCGAACTCCAGCTCTC
>JALWZJ010000044.1 GCA_027002625.1 Campylobacterales bacterium | reverse complement strand
TCAGGCTCTTTTCGCTCCAGATGACAACACTCTCAACATCTCCACTATCCAAGTAGCGATCACAGACCCCAAAAAAATCGCCGCCTCATCGACCCAAGGTACTCCATCCAACAATGAAGTTGCCAAAAATCTGCTCGCTACCCAAAAGGAGCCGATCTCCGATCTGGAGGATCGGACGTTTCACGACTACTACGCCCAAATGGTAGCGGCTCTTGGAGCCCAAAAGAGTTATATGGAGTCGATGAGTGAGCAAAGCGCCCAAATGGTGGATGCGATCGATAGGAAGCTTCAAGAGATCGGTGGGGTCAATCTGGACGAAGAGCTGGTCAATCTCACCCAGCTGCAGCGCTCCTACCAAGCTTCCGCCAGGGTGCTCAGCGTCACTGACGAGCTTTTGCAAACGGTTATGAATATAATTCGCTAAAATTATGATATAGAATGCCGATAATGGAAAAAAAGAGAAGAAGGGCATCATGAGAATCAGCAACAACCAATTTTTCGGCTCTTTCTTGAAATATGATCAGGTCAGACAAAAAAATCTGGACAAATATTCCAACCAGATCAGCTCTGGCAAGAGAATCCTCTCTCCATCCGACGATCCTGTGGCTTTGGCCAAATCGTTGAAGCTCAAAGAGACCAATACACAAATAGAGAACTATCTGCGCAACATCACCAGCGTCCAGGCCAGACAAGAAGCAGCCGAAACCGCTTTGAGCAATATCTACGACACCGCCCAAGATGCCCGTGTAGAGATCATACGCCTCCTCAACCACGGTGTGCTGGACCAAGAAGATGCCGATATCGTAGGGGACTATCTCAAAGGACTCAAAAACTACATCATCGACCAAGCCAATACCAAAGTGGGCAATGTCTATCTCTTTGGCGGGACAAAAAGCGATACTGAGCCTTTCGATACCGATGGAAAATATCAGGGCAATGATGAGACCCAAGAGGTCCCTGTATCCCAAAGTTACCAAGTCCAAAGCACCTTCGATGGAGGGGAGTATCTGGAAGCTTCAGCTACCCAGCCTATAAAAATCGTCGAAGTTTTGAACAGAATAACTCAAGCGATCGATAACAGGGATCTTAGTGGTATAACCGAACAAGATCTGGCAGATTTTGACGAAGGGATGGAAACTATAGGAAAATCACGATCTCTCATCGGAGCTCAGGCGGCCAATCTGGAGGACTTTCGTCTCCAATACGAAGCCCAAAAAACGCTCTACAACGATATGATCTCCAAACTCGAAGATGCCAATATCGCAGAAGCGATCTCTAAGATGGAGCAGTCCAAGGTGGCCTACGAAGCCTCCATGGCGGTCTTCAACCAAAACAAAGACCTCTCGCTTCTTAAATACTTCGCAGCTTAAAACTTATAGTTTTTGAGCTGTTGAGTGTTGGAGAGCTTGGCCAAAAGCTCTCCTCTCTCCTCTTCCAATCGCTCCAAGATGTGGTCCACTCTTCTTTTCACTTGGTCAATCTCGGAAATTGGCAAGGAGTCCAGGGGAAACTCTCGCAGCTTTTGTATCTGCTCTTCTACCCTATCCCACTCCTTGGCCTCGATGGCCAAAAGGATCTGATCCAAAAGCTTCGTCACACTTTGGATTGGATACCTTCCCATCCCTCTTTGAGATTTTCCATGATCTCGATCAGGTCATCCAGTAGCTTTTGGTCGTTTCTGGCATGGACGATAGGTAGTTGGGTGAGTATGAAATCGTAGAGCATATGAAGATTTTGGGCGATCTCTCCTCCTTTGTCGAAGTCCAGAGCGCTATCCAACGCTCGTACGATGTCGGAAGCTTTGGTGATGTTTTCTATTTTCGATCGGATATCACCTGTGCCGATATTCTCTTTAGCGCTTTTCATAGAAAAGATCGCTTTGTCATAGAGCAGTATCACCTGCTGCAGGGGTGAAGCTGTCTGGACACTATTTTTCATATAAGCATCAAGTGGACTCATCTATTTCCTTTCATTGGGTCTTTTTGGGCAAAATGGCTGTTAGTCTCGTTTTGATATCGTTCATCTGGGCCATGATACTATCGAGATGGATGAACTCTTTTTTCATGATCTCGCTCTCTTTTTCGATTCTTTTGACGATAGACTCTATACTCTCTTCGTACTTTTGGATCTGCCTGTCGTAGCTCTTCTCTTTTTGCTTGACCACTCCATAAGGATCGAAAAGGGAGTCGAGATAGGGCTGGAGGGTATCTGTGAGCTCTTGACGCATGCTCTCCAAGGAGTCCTTATCCTGGCGATAAAGTTCGTCGAACTTGGTGCCCTCCAAAGAGAGATGGCCTGTCTCGTGATCTACTCTCAACAACCCCTTCTCCATCAGTGGTGTCATCAGGCTAAAGATCTGGGATCTGATGGAGTGGAGGGTGTAGTCTCCACTCAAAGGACCGTTTTTGCCGGTGGCGTCCTTGATGTAGTCTACCAAGGAGTTGTAATCGCCGAGGATTTTTTGGAAAATATCCTTGGCACTTTTTTCATCGGAGACTATACCGATATCCACTGGCTCGGAGGAGACCTGATGGACCTCAAGAGTGAGACCATCGAGCAGATTGGCAAATGTATTGGTCTGGCTCTGCACCTTTTGCCCAAAAATATCTATCTGAGCGTTTTGGGCGACTTGGACATGTGAGCCATCATCTTCGTCGCCCATTTGAAGATTTTGCAGCAGATCGCCGCTATCGCTCATGGAGATGGACTGCTGCTCTCCCGTCTGGGTAGAGCTGATAAGTAGCCGATACTGGCTCCCATCGAAAAAGAGCGAAGCCCCTACTTTGTCGCTGGATTGGTTGATCTTGTCCACGATCTGGGAGAGGGAGTCCGAAGCGGTGTAGTCTATGTCGATATCGCTGCCGTCTATGGTGAGTGTGAGTGTCCCATCTTCGGTAGCTGGAGCGTCACTTTTGTCGGCCACACCCGATTGGGAGAGCCACACATCCTTGCTCGCCAGCCTATCTACCCTAAACTCCAGATTCATCTCTTGCAATTTGGCCGGATCGGTGATGGTGACACTGACCACCTCTTCATTGGAGATAGTGACACTTTTTTTATCGAAGAGCTTCGGATCGGCCAGCGCCTCGAAATCGGAGCGAAAATTTTTGAGTAGATCGGCGAAGCTTTTGAAGGCCGACTCCTTTTGCTGAATGGCCTGCTCTTTTTGCTTGATCAGATCCATTTGTTGGAATTTGAGCTGCTGATACTTTTGCAGTATCGACTGATAGTCAAACTGCCCACTGAGATTGCTTAGATATATCTCTCCAGCCATACTCAAGCCCTCTTTTCAAAAAGTAATCCGGTGATCTCGTCGATATATTTGGCGATTTTGAGCATCGTCTCTGGTGGGAGCTGGCGGATCACCTCCTTGGTCTCGTTGTCTATGATCTTGACCACTTGGATGCCGGTGTCCTTGTCGATCTCGATCTGCAACGAAGAGTCGAAAAGCTGAAGCTTTTGGTTGAGCTTGTCGGCCATCTGTTTGATGAGGTCTTGCTGTATTTTAGGATCGAGCTGGCCGAAGGTCTCCTCTTTCTTGTCGGTTTGGTTATCCAATCCAGGGTGTCTGTTTGTTTCCGTATTGGCCGTGTGCATATCCAAAGCCGCTTGGGTCGATTGTATCGCTTTGACATCCATAATTTTCTCCTCGATCTCTTAGCTAAATCCTACGACTTAGCTAAAAGATCGATAAGGGAAGAGCCCTTATCGAAGAAGTTGAAGTACCAGCTGAGACTGCTGATTGGCTTGTGCCAGCATGCTCGTACCAGATTGCATGAGGATATTGTTTTTGGTAAATTCCGCCATCTCTTTTGCAAAATCCACGTTTCTAATACGTCCTTCTGCATCACTTGTATTGACGCGCGCAGTTTCGTTGTTGGAGATGATCTTTTCGAGCTCTATCTGTGCAGAACCAAACTTCGCAGCTTCGTTGTCGACCGCTTTGATAAGATCGTCTACAATTTTAATGGTATCGTTCGCTTTCGTTGTAGAAGTGACATCGATGGTATATGTAGTTGTTCCGATCAAAACTGTAGATGCTGTATCTCCATCACTACCAGCAGTTGCTGCAGCAGTGGAGCTTGTAATTTCCAAGTTCTGATCCTTACGTCCACCATAATGTATAGTGAACGTCGTTTTACCACCTTTTGTAAAAAGATTGGTACCATTGAATTCAGTATCACTTAAAATTTTTCCGATTGCATCGACAAGCTTGTTGATATCTTGTTGCAAAGCTTTTTGCGAATCGCTATCTACCGTATTTGCTGCTTGGATACTTTTGGCTTTGACATCATTGAGAATGTTGTAAATCTCACCCAGACTTCCTTGTGCGATCTGTGCGATACTTACACCATCTTGCGCATTTCGTGTACCTTGATCGAGTGAAACAGCATATGTTTTGAGCTGATCTGCGATAAAAAGGCCAGCCGCATCGTCTGCAGCACGATTGATCCTATGACCGGTAGCCAGTCTTTCCAGGTTTTTGTTGAGATTATGCTCCGTTTTGAGCAGATTCGCATGGGTGAAGTCACTCTGGAAGTTGTAGTTGATTTTGAGTGCCATGATTTCCTCCTGATTTTTTTTACACTGATAGTATCGGAGGTATATATTATTTTTTTAGTGAGTCAAGAAGTTTTTTAGCCTCATTTTCATAGCCGGAGTGTTTAAGAGTATCGATAAATTGGGGGAAAATATCAATCAAGATCTCTTTTGTCATAATATTGGAAAAATATTTCAAAGCCATAGGAAAATTCTTGTTTTCATAAAAATATTGACCTAAAAGGCTATTGGCCAAACCATTTTTAGGATTAATATTATAAATCGTTTTGGCAAGGGAGAGATTCTTCTTATCCATTTGCAATAGATAAACAAGCATACGTTCACTATTTTGATATAGCTTCTCCATCTTCTTATACAATTTGGAATAGCGTTTTGGATGGTATAACTTCGCCAAGCTCAAAAGTATGACCCCATAATATGGAGAAAAACTCTCTTTCCAAAGTTTATAGACATATTCATAATCTTCGGCTTGGTAGATATTGATAGCTTCGGTTTCCAAAAAGCGCCAAATATTTTCTATATTATCCACCACACCTGCGTCAGTTCGATCCTTGTCAAAAGCATGCAGTCTATCAAGACATTGTAAAAAAACCTCTGCAGCCTTTTTAGTGTCACCATTTTCATATAAAATTTGCGTTTGCAAAAATAGTAGATCAGGATGTTCAAACCCCGATTCCAATGCTAATTTGATATATGCTTGAGCTTGCTCGCTATCTTGTTTGATATAGAAAATATTTGCAATATAATGCAAAGTGTAGTTTGAAAAAAATCTATATCTGAGATTATTTTCATACTTTTTTCGCAACTGTAAAAACTCATTGAGATACTCCTCAAAATCCTGAAGCTCATAATTTCTACGCATCAGCAGAGCATAGGATTGAAAAAGATAAAAAAGCTTTTTAAAAAGTTCTTCCGTGTCACTCTTTTCTCGAGCAATATCAAGATCTTTTTTTATAAGCTCTAAGTTACGCTCCGCCTTTTGAATTAGTATTGTCCCATCTTGATATCCATAATGATTTATATATATAGGGATCTGAAGAGGTGCTTTTACGTTGATAGTCTCATGGATATTGCCTTCCCAATAAACCTCATTTTCATTTCTATGGATAAAGGATTGAGAGGAAACACCTCCTACAACTCCTTGCATATTGTAGTTTTTTACATATATCGTTAATGCCTTCACATTCGACATACTAAGAGCTCGTAATATTTGAAGAAATTTTTTATACTCTTCCTCTTCCAGCTCAAAATCGGCATCGAAATGCCATATCCAATCACCCGAACATTTGCTGATAGCATAGTTTCGCGCATCGGCAAAACCGTTCCATTCCTTTTCATACACTTTACAACCATACTCTTTGGCTATCTCAATCGTTCTATCCGTCGAACCGGTATCGACGACGACGATTTCATCAAACTTGCCTGTTATACTTTTTAAGAGTCTTGGAAGATTTTCCTCTTCGTTTTTGACAATCAACGCAGCGGAGATTTTCATTTTAATGACTCTATAAACGCAAGTTTATTCGCTTCATACTCATTCAAAGGATCCAAAAGCCACGATCTGATTCGTTCGATCTCTTTGGTTTGTATACCAAGATCTTGTAGTAAAGACTCGGATCGATCGCTAAAGGGACTGCATACAAGAGATTTTTTCGCCAATTTTTGCGCCTTTTTACTCTCTCCTTGGCACGCGGCTTTAAAAGCTAAGAGATAAAACCTCAGCCACGAATTGGGCAATATTTTTTGCAATGTTTCGATATAGGTATCTAAACTATTGAACTTTTGGCTCTCAACAAGCTGCAAAGATCTCTTTTTTATCAAGCTATACTGCTTGAGCAACTGTTTCAAAACCTCTCGCTTTTCACCTGTTTCTTGAAGTACTCTTTTAGCATAGTTTGTCATATCCGCTTGTAATGCGACAATCGCGGCCTTATCCCTACCCTTTTGCGAAAGATCGTAATAATATAGGGCATTGCAATTATCCCATATATTGCGCATATGCTCAGCAATTTCATAAAAGACGATATCCTGACTCTTAGCATAGTCGAACGCTTGTGCTATTACCTCTTCATTGATTATTTTTCTAATAATCTTCGATTCATACGACGTATCGAGTAGCTCTGCACTGCCTGCTGAAATGTTGTCTTCATGGATGCGATAGTTGCAACTGATGCCATCATATTTTTTACACGTCGCATGCAATGCAATCCTCGTCCAAAACTCATAATCTTGCGCTCTGACAAACTCCTCATCATATTTTCCAAACTTTTCGTAGAGCTCTTTTTTTATCATTGTTGCTGGGTTTGGTAATGGGCAACCAACTGTCAAAAGATTGTTCATTAGTGTTGAATTGTTTCGATAAAAATCTTTTGGGGTAAAAAAAAGCTCTCCCGTATCGAGATTTCTTAAATTTCCATAG
>JALWZJ010000043.1 GCA_027002625.1 Campylobacterales bacterium | reverse complement strand
TGGATCGTCTTTTGCTCCACGATTTCATCCAAGATATCGAGCCTGTGATCGATGATATCTTGGGGAAGCTTCTCTTCCATCTGGGCGGCTTTTGTCCCCTCTTCGTCGCTGTAGGCAAAAAGGTTGATGCGATCGAAATCGAAATCTTGCAAAAACTGCACCAGCTCCTCAAAATCCTCTTCCCTCTCTCCTGGGTGTCCTACGATGATACTGGTGCGAAGAAAGCTGTCCGGTACCGATCTCATATGCTCCAAAAGCTCCTTTGTTACATCTGGGCCGATACCTCGGCGCATGAGTTTGAGCATCTTGGCACTGATATGTTGGATTGGCATTTCGAAGTAGTTGACAAAAAGCGATGAGTTGGCGATGGCGTCGATCAGGGCATGGGAGGTGGTGGAGGGGTAGAGATAGAGGATGCGGGCAGTCTTGATCCCATCGATCCTCTCCACCGCTTCGACGAGATGAACCAGTCCATCTTTGATCCCTTTGTCACGCAGATAGGAGCTACTATCTTGGGAGACGAAGGTAAAATCCACAAAACCCTGGTCTCTTAGGCGCTCTATCTCTTCGACTACCGCTTCGATGGGGCGAGATTGAAGCAGCCCTTTGAAGGAGGGAATGGCGCAAAAGCTGCACTTTTGATTACAGCCCTCGCTCAGTTTCACATAGGCGTGGTAGCTCGATCCGGTGACCACACGCTCTTCGGTACCGATGAGGTAGACCTGCTCGCTAAAAGCGCTTTGTTTTTTGGCTACGAGCTCGTCGATCCTGGCGTAGTCTCCGACTCCTGTGAAGATATCCACTTCCGGCAGCTCCTTTTGGAGCTCCTCTTTGTATCGTTCGCTCAGACACCCAGCCATCACCAGCAAGGAGTCTTTTTTGCGCTCTTGGTGCAGTGAAAAGATGGTCTGTAGGCTCTCCTCTTTGGCCGGCCCTATGAAACCGCAGGTATTGACGATGATCAGATCCGCTTCCCTTGGCTCTTGGGTCATTTGATAGCCTTTGAGGCGACCCAGCATCACCTCCGTATCCACCAGATTTTTCGTGCATCCCAAAGAGACTACATGCAATTTTTTCATTCTATCACCACCACTTTGTTCTTTCCTTCGTTTTTGGCTTTGTACAAGGCTCTGTCCACTCGTGCGAAGATGGTATCTATCGTATCGTCTTCACGCACACTGGTTACGCCGAAGCTGGCTGTGGCTTTGATCTCATCTTCGAGAGTGGAGAATGTTCGGTTTTGGATGGCGGTGCGTAGGCGCTCGGCTATGATCTTGCCCTCTTTGGCCGTGGCACCTGGGACCAAGATAGCGAACTCCTCCCCGCCGATACGAGCGGGAATGTTGTTGGCTCGAAGAAAGGTTTTGAGTATCAAAGCGATCTCTTTGAGTACCTGATCTCCCGCAGTATGGCCATATTTGTCGTTGATCTGCTTGAAGTTGTCCACATCCATAAGAATCAATGCGAAAGGGTAGCGCATGTTCTGATAGTCGGTGATCATCTCCAAAAGCGCTCGCTCGAAGCGGCGGCGGTTGACAAGGCCGGTGAGAAAGTCTATCTCCGCTTCCGTCCTTGCCGTCATCAGCTCCCCTTGGAGTCGGATCACGTCGCTATGGTATTTGCGGATCTCGGAGGTGAGTAGCTCGTTTTCTCTTTTGAGGATCTCCAGCTCGTCCAGGATCTTTTTGAGATATTTTTGAAGCTCCTGGGGGGCTTTGGCCGACTCCTCTTCCAGCTCCTCTTCATGATTTTTTATGGAGTTGGTGTGACCTTCGAGGGTATGGATCACTTCGGCAAGTTTTTGTTCGATCACATCGGCTATCTTGACCAGCTTCTTGACCATCCCTTTTTGTTTGATCTCCACATCCTCTTCGGTCTTCTCCTTGATCTCGTCGTAGGGTTCGTCGTAGATCTCTTTGAAAAGCCCCAAAATCTCCAGGTCGTTGAGCTCTTTGTTGTTTTCAACGATATGGCAAAAGACCTGAAACCACCGCTCGTAGTTTTTGGGTGTGATGACGATGTTGTTTTTGATCATGAAGTTCATCTCTTTGCGCACGATGTTCATGATCGTTTTGATATCCTCTTTGGTGAGTTTGTCGTCGTGTTCGAGTTTGTGTCTGAGTTTGCAGTACTCTTGCGCCACGTCCGATCCTTTAGTAGTTTTTCATAGCCATTTTGGCCTCTTTATCCATGATCTTTTTCTTGAGGGCCTCCCGCTTGTCGTGGAGGGTTTTGCCTTTGGCCAAAGCGATTTCAAGTTTGGCTATGTTTTTGTGATTGAAGTAGAGTCGTAAGGGGACGAGAGTATATCCTTTTTCACTTGTTTTGCCAATTAATTTGGCTATCTCTTTTTTATGCAAAAGCAGCTTTCTGGGTCGCTTCTCGTCCGGTTTGAAGTGGGGATTGGCCGAATCGAGGTAGCTGATATGCATTCCAAAGACATAGGGCTCGCCCTTGACGAATTTGACGAAGCTATCTTTGAGATTGACTCTACCGGCTCTAATGGCCTTGACTTCGCTACCTTCGAGCACCAAGCCCGCTTCATATTTTTCTAAAATTTCGAAATCGTGATAGGCTTTTTTGTTCGTCGCTATGACCTTTTTCATCTCGCTTTCCTAAAAAGTGAACTTCCGCTGCCGCTAAGATAGTATGTTTGAGCGAATTTTTCAAGGGTTGGGCACAGATCCTTGGCGCTTTGGTACAGATCGTTGGCCTGCAGTGGAGCAAAACGCTCCAAAATCTTGGAAGAGGGGAGCCTAAGCAGCTTTTTGGCCAAATCGGTGTCGATGGTCTTGAGATAGTGGGAGCGAAAGTGGCGATAGACCTTGGCGGTATCGCAAGCAAGTGGGAGAGTGTGCAGCTCTATCTTGGGTGGTTCCTCCTCGAAGGGCTCGATCACCTCTCCGATCCCGGTGACGTTGGCACTGGGATAGTCGTAGATGAAAAAGGGCACATCGGCCCCCACTTCGACTCCTATATTTGCCAGCTCTTGGATGCTAAGACCCAGTCCCACCACCTCGTTGGCCAAAAGCAAAAAGGCGGCCGCGTCGGAGCTGCCTCCTCCAAGTCCCGCTCCTTGGGGGATTTGTTTCTTTACATGGACGCTGTGGGTGATGAAAAAGTCGGCCAGTTTCTTGCTGCCAAGATGGTGCTGCAAAATTTGGTAGGCTTTGGTGATGATATTTTTTTCTTGTGGGATCTCCATCCCATCGATCCAAAACTCTCCTCTTTGGGTGTGCTGGAAGCTGACGATATCGTAGAGGCTATCGTAGCGGACGAATCTGGATGCGAGGGTGTGGTAGTCACCCCTGGTACCGGTGATTTTCAAAAAGATGTTGATTTTTGCAGGAGCTTTTTGTCTCATCGCCCATACCTTGGGATCTGATTGAGAAGGTAGCGCACATTGTGCTCTTGGATCTCTACGATAGCGAAGAAATCTTCGAAGAGGAGATGGTAGATGCCGGGAGTGGAGTCACGCAGATCTTTTGGAAAAATCTTTTTGCCGTGCCAGATCTCTTGTGATGAGAGGGTGGTGCTGTTGGGCTTGGTGGCGAGATACTCCACAGGGTCCAGTGGAGACTCTTCTTGGTAGCTAAAGAGCCCCTCCTTGGTGCGCTCAAGGTAGCTTAGTGCCCCCTCACATCCCAAGGCCTTGGCGATATGCTCGCCCAAGCTTCTGATGTAGGTACCTTCACTCACCGTCGCTTCGATACTCAAAAACGGGTGGCGGTAGGCAAGGAGGCGAATATCGTAGATTTGTGAGGTGACGGGAGGCAGCTCGATCTCTTCTCCTTTGGCCGCCGCTTGGTAGGCTCGTTTGCCAGCTATCTTCTTGGCGCTAAAGATGGGTGGGATATAGGTGAACTCTCCTATGAAGCTTTGGAGGGTCTGTTCGACGTGTTCGAGTGAAAATGGGGGGATATGACGGATTTTTGTTATTCGTTCGATATCGAGACTGGCACTTTGAGCTCCCAACCAGATGGTGGTGCGATAGGTTTTGGGGTACTTTTTCAAAAAGCGGAAGAGCTTGGTGTAGGCGCCAAAGGCGATGACCAGAGTCCCGCAAGCGAAGGGATCGAGGGTACCGGAAAATCCCGCCTTCTTTTGGCCATATTTTCTTTTGATCTGGTTCAAAAAGGTGTTGGAAGGAATAAAAGGGGGCTTGTAGGCTACGAAGAGTCGGTTCATATCTTCTCCACAAAGGAGCTGAGGATATCGCGCTGCTGACCGCCAAAGTTGATAGTGAGCTTGTACTCCTTGCCCGCTCGACTCACCCCCATCACACGCCCGATACCAAAAATCTTGTGCTTGACCAAATCCCCCTTTTTGAACCCCACGCTCTTTTCGATGCGTACGCTTCCTTTGCAAAGACCCGCTTCGTTCAAGAAGCGACTCTTCTCCAGATAGGTCCGGCGCCCTTTGTAGAAGCGGTTTTTGACATAGGAGAGGGTGAGCTCCTTTTTGGCTCTGGTAATGGCCACGTAGCCAAGGCGTCTTTCCTCTTCGATATCGCATCCATCACCTGTAAGAGGGAAAAAGCCCTCCTCCATCCCGATGACGAAAAGATGCTCGAACTCCAACCCCTTGCTGGCGTGCACGCTCATGATGTTGACCGCTTCGCCACCTATCTGGTCTTGATCTGATTGGAGCGATATTTCGGCCAAGAACTCTTCCAAGCTATTTTCGGGGTTTTGCTTCACATAGTCTCGAAAGAGGCCGTAAAATTCGTCGATATTGGCCACACGCTCCATACCGTCTGGCATAGTGTGGTAGTACTTTTTAAGACCTATGCGATCTTCGAAAGCATCCACGAAGTGATAGAGGGCCTCTTGAGCGCTGGATCGAAGATACTCCAAATCACTGGCAAAGGCCAGAAGGGTTTTGGCATTTTTTTTGCCCACCAGTGCAGCCAGCTCGCTCTCTTCGCTTCGGGCGATGAAGTCCAAAATTGAGGTACCCTTTTGGTGTGCTGCTTGGGAGAGCTTTTCATAGGTGACTTTGCCGATACCCCTTTTTGGTCGGTTGATCACACGCTTCAGCGAAAACTCATCCCCTGGGTTTGCAACGATGCGAAAGTAGCTGATGACATCTTTGACTTCGGCTCGCTCATAGAAGCGGATGGCACCAACGAGCTTGAAGTGGATTCCTAAGCGGTTGAAGGCCTCCTCTACCGAGCGGCTCAGGGCGTTGATACGAAAGAGTACCGCTATTTGGGAAGGGCTCACTCCACTGTCGATCAGTTTTTGGATACGCCGCCCGATCTGCATCGCCTCTTCTTGTTCGTCGTTGAAGCCAGATACCGTGATCGCTTTGCCCTCCTCCATCGTGGCCTCCAGCCTTTTGCCCAGTCGGTTGCGGTTGTGGGAGATGAGCTCATTGGCCGCTTCGAGGATTTTTTTGGTGGAGCGGTAGTTTTTTTCCAGTTTGATCACTTTGGTGTTGGCGAAGGTTTTGGGAAATTCGAGGATATTTTTGACATTGGCTCCTCGCCAGCCGTAGATGCTTTGGTCGTCGTCTCCTACGACACAGATATTGTCGTGGGTGGAGCAGAGCTTACGTACCAGCAGATTTTGCAGCTCGTTGGTATCTTGGAACTCGTCGATCATGATATATCGGTATTTTTGGCTGGTCTGGCGGCACAGCTCCTCGTCTTGATCGAGTATCTTGTAGGTTAGTGCCAGTAGATCGTCGAAATCGACCAGATTATTTTCATATAGATAGTTTTGGTACTTTTCGTAGATTCGGGAGATCTTTTTAAAGTTTGGGAGTCTCGCATCCGTAATAGCTTGGGCTGGTTCGATGAGGGAGTTTTTGTATTTGGATATTTCGCTGGCTATCAAAGCCAGAGGAAGGTCTGGCTTGAAAGATTTGAGGATTCTCTTTTTGTCGTCTGTATCGATAATGATGAAGTTGTTGTTGCGTCCAAGTCTGTCTATATGAAGTTTCAAAAAGAGCAGGCCAAATTTGTGAAAAGTACACAAAAGGGGTGGATAAAGGGGATTGTCCAGCATCGACAGGGCACGTTCGCGCATCTCTTTGGCCGCTTTGTTGGTGAAGGTGAGTGTGAGGATGGATGCAGGATCGATACCGAGGCTGATGAGATATGCCAGGCGTGTGGTGATGGTCTTTGTCTTGCCGCTACCGGCACCCGCCAGGATCAAAAGAGGTCCATCTACCGTTCGTGCCGCCTCTTTTTGTTGGGGATTGAGTTGATCGAGTATTGTATCCATCCACGCTCTTTATTTTCTTTTTATTATACCAAAACTCCACAAGAAGTTACCGTAAAGTATAGTTTTTGGTTATGTTTATTGCAAATCGATAAAATTTTGTTATAATTTTCGAAATTATTCAGTTTTATAATAAAAGGTTGCAGATGATAAAGGATTTTACGAAGCTCGAAACCTTTTTGGTAGTGATAAAAGAGAAGAGTTTTTCCAAAGCCAGCGCCAAGCTCGGCATCAGTCAGCCAGCGGTCACCCAGCAGATCAAGTTTTTGGAAGAGCAGATCGGTGCAAAGCTGATCGAGCGGCGAAAAAACGGGGTACGGCTGACCAAAGAGGGGGAGGAGGTCTACAAGATCGCTCAGCGCATCTCCAAATGTATCCAAAGCGCGGAGCAAGATCTCTTTCGTATCGTCAACAAAGAGCTCACTTTCATCCTTGGGGCATCTTTTACCATCGGCAACTATATTTTGCCTCACATAATCCAAGAGATCAAAAATATCGTACAAAACGATATCTTGATCAAAGTGGACGTGAGCGAAAAGATTGTGGACAACATCCTCGACAAGAAGTACGATCTGGGACTCATCGAGTCTCCAGTGTTCAAAGATGGATTGGTCTATAGAGAGTGGATGGAGGATGAGCTGGTGCTCTTTAGCAACACCAAGCTGCCAAAATATGTACGCGTGGAGGATCTGTACCGTTTCAACTGGATATGCCGCGAAGAGGGGAGCCATACCAGAAAACTGGTCTCCGAAGTCTTCGAGCGCCTTGGGGTGAGCTGCAAGA
>JALWZJ010000042.1 GCA_027002625.1 Campylobacterales bacterium | reverse complement strand
ACCTTTTGCAGCGCCACCACTACAAACACCAGCGCCACTATGGCCAAAAACTCTACAAAAAACTCCTGCATCTTCTTCCTTACATATACGATGGTGCGTCGTTGCTAAAGAGGATCAGATCCCCGGGCTTGGTATTGGCCGCCAAGATCTCTTGGAGTTTGGATTTCTCATCGACCACGATAGCAGGTTTGGAGATATGGCGTGTGAGGATATCTTTGTTGAGGCGTCCCGTGAGGATCACCAGATCGAACGTCTCGTCGATCCCTTTGGCCAATCGAATATTGGAGGCTTCGTCGCTCTCCACAAGACCCGGAGTGACGATCACTTTGCGCCCTTTGTAGGATCGCACCAGCCCGAAAGAATCCAACATCCCCTCCAGATTGCCGTTGAAACTGTCGTCTATGATCAGCTTGCCGCCGGCTTCTATTTTTTGAAGGCGATGCTCCACACTTTGCAGCTTTTTCACTCGCTCCTGGAGCTGCTCCATATGCACGCCTAATTCCCTCGCCACCAGCACAGCCGCTGTGATATTGAGGGCATTGAAACTACCCAGCACCGGCGCACTGAAGTGGTAGGTTTGGCCATCTATCTCAAGATCCCACTCCACACCATCCAGCGAAGCTTTGACATTGGCAATGTTTTGGCCAAACTTCACTACCCTCTCATCCTCTCTGACCGGCAGCTGATCCCAAACGATTGCTTTTTTAAGCCTTTTGGAGCGTAAGATCTCAAGCTTCGTGGCGATGATTCGCTCAAGGCTTTTGAAATACTCGATATGCTGGGGCCCCACCTTGCCTACCACTACATAATGTGGCTGTAAAAATCGCACGATCTCGTCGATATCTCCGCTCTCCCTGGCTCCCGCTTCGGTGATGTAGATCTGGGTATCTTGGGGCAGCTCTTCGTTGATATCTTTGAGGATGCCAGATAGGGTATTGACACTTCTTGGGGTCTTGTAGACTTTGAAATCGGGCTTGAGCAGCTGATATAAGAAATTTTTAATACTGGTCTTGCCGTAGCTGGCTGTGATGGAGACGATGGTGGGATCGATGGAGTCGAGCTTCTTTTTGGCCTCCTTTTGAAAGATAGCGAACAAATAGCGTTCTACAAGCCACGAAGCACTTAGTGCCAGTATCAAGGGCAACAGAGTGAAAAATATCTTACCACTACATTTGGCCAAACAGAGCAGATCCAACACCAGTGTAAAAAGCAGCAAAAGAGCGAAGAAGCGCTTGACTCTTGGAGTAAAGACCAATCTCTTGTCGATCCCTCTTTGCCACCACCAAAGGAGCGCGCCATAGACCAGATCGATGGCCCATACCCACTCCCTAAAAGCCAGATAGGCAAAAAAGGGAAGCAAAAAGAGCACGATGTGCTGCCATGGCGCATGGTGGTGCAGCAAAACTCTACCAAGACGGTAGTTGTACCACTGTAGATTTTGGATCAGGTAGTAGCCAAGCAACAGAACAAAGAGGATATGACCAAGTAGATGGAGCCAGATCACTTCACCACCTCAAAAGGGGGGCTAAACTCCTCGTCGATCGGCTCGATATCGATCTCATCCACTCTGGCCAGGGGTGGGCCTTTGCGAAGCGCGGCCAAAAACTCCTCCCACACCTCATCGGGCACACTCGCCACCACCTCCACACTGCCGTCTGGTAGATTGCGCACATAGCCGCCGATACCGAGCTCATTGGCTACTTGCTGGGTATAGCGGCGAAACCACACCCCCTGAACTCGCCCCTTTACTATGCATCTACAATTCCTCATACTGCTCCTTTACTCGCTTCATGATCTCTTCACCTTTGCTCAGAAAAAAATAGTGATCCCCATCCATCACCACAAGCTCGCTCTTTGGCATCAACGAGGCGATCTTTTGACCACACTCCAGAGGCGTGGCTCTATCCTCCTTGCCCCAAAAGAGCAGCGCATCCTTATCGAAAGAGGCGAAATGGTCACTAAAATCCTCGTCCACCACCCGCTTGAAAGTCTCGTACATCACCTCGCTCATCCCTTTGGCATCTTTGGAGACAAAAAGCTCT
>JALWZJ010000041.1 GCA_027002625.1 Campylobacterales bacterium | reverse complement strand
CCAAATGTACAGTCTCAAGATCCAAATGTAGTGTTTGGCGCTATGATGCAAAAGATGATGACAAATACCCGAATGGATGCCTTTCGTTTCGTCCAGACCGGAGATATGTATGGAGGAGCCATCAGCTTCCTGGCCGAGGGGATCGGTGATGGTATCAACGACTTTTTGGACGATACCAACTTTTTCATTAGTTTCGCAGCCACCAAAACGATGCCAAACAACGATACTTATAACTATACTCTCAATGTCCAGCCAGCTTTCCAAAAATTTATGCAGGATATGACGGCTGCTGGATATTCTCCACAGCAGATCCAAGGGATGATGCAGCAACTGGCTCAAGCCAATCCACAGTTTGCACAGATGCTTGCACAAATGGATACCAACCACGATGGACAGCCTGACAATTTCGATATCACGATGCCAGCCAAAAATGGAATGCTTGGCAGCAACGACAACGAAACGGGAACCTCCGTCTATGTAGGGCTCAACTGGCCTTGTCAATTGATCGAAGAGGCGAGAGTGGGTATCGAATACAACCATGGAAGCAAATACTGGAGAAGCTTCACATACGCCGAAGATACATTGGCCGGTAGCAAGCTTGCCACAAGAGGGGATGCTTATGAGATCTGGTTCAATAAAAATCTGATCGGCAAGACTTTGACAGCACAGATCCGATACACCTATATGGATTACAAATACACAGGAAGCAACGGCTTTTTTGGCCAAGGTGGTACTCCTATGAGTATCGACGAAGCTCGCGCTATGGGGCTCAATCCTGTAGACAAAGCGCAAGATCTGCGTCTTTATATCCGCTATAGATACTAAAAAGTGGCCGCTTTTGCGGCTGCTATCAAAGGAGTATGGATTAAAAGAGTTTTGATTTTTTCGCTTTTTGGCATTGCGATTTTAGGTGCCGTCGTCTTCTTCTTGCTCTCACTCAATATCAAAAAAGAGTCTTACCAGCATATAGCCGATACTGCGAGATCTTACTTCGATAAGCGACTTGCCGAACAAAAATCCAACGCATTGACTCTGGCCATTCTTCTGGCCCAAAACGAGGCGCTCAAGCGCGCTTTGCTCGATTTGGATGAGGAGAGGGGCCATCAGATTCTCTCTTCTTCTTTGGATGTACTAAAGCGCTATACTTTCAACAAAGATGTACGAGCACAGGTGATCGCCAAGGATTTGACTATATTTGCCAGAAGCTGGGACAAGGAGTATAGCGGTATGCCCATAGAGGGCTTTCGCAAAGATCTCTCCAGCTTCAAAATCACCAAACCAAAGGTCTCCACAGAGACGGGACGGCTCCTTACTATCAAAGCCACGGCACCACTCAAAACTGGATATAAGATCATAGGTTATGTGGAGATCATCTCCTTTTTCGAGTCTTTGGCCAAAGAGCTTCGAGAAGAGGGGATCGAGATGGTGGCGTTGATGAGGGACCGCTTTTTGAACGTGGCTACGCTCATGAGAGAAAATCCTCAACTCCAAGGCTTCGTGGTAAGCAACACCAACTACAACGATTTCGTGTTGCGAAGACTTAAAAAGGTGGATTTGGCCAAACTCGAAAGAGATGGGCTTTTGTACGATGGCAGATATCTGTATGTGGCTGTTCCTATGCGCAACAGTGCCGGGGAGGATTTGGGGATGTTCGTTTTGGCCCTTGATGAAAAGAGCCGAGAGATTTTCGAGAAGTTTCAGGAAAAAGTCTCTTTCTTTCTCTCTTTCAACAAGAGTGAATTCGCCACTATCATCGATCTGTGGGAGCATCCCCAAGGCAATTTTCGCTCCGTTTACGATCGTAGCGTTTTGGAGTTTTTGAGCAAAAACGAGGATGAGGAGATCAAAAAGGAGTTTGAAAGCGAAGCGAGAGAGATTTTGCGAGGATACGGCAAAGAGGAGCTGATCGATATCATTTTGCAAAAGTATCGAAGAGTACCGATAAAAGGAGAGATCAAGTGAGAGTGCTGGTGTTGGAGGATGAGTATGCGCTGCGCCAAAGCATCGAAGAGTTTTTGGAGGATTTGGGATTCGAGGTCAAGGG
>JALWZJ010000040.1 GCA_027002625.1 Campylobacterales bacterium | reverse complement strand
ATTGTCTTTTAGACATTCCACTCTCCTCTTAGTATGTAAACTTCGTTGATTTTTCTATATCCACTGCGCCGTCGTACGCATACTGGTTACCATCCCACAATCCACCGAATTTGAGGTGTCCCCATCCGTCGGCAAGCTCGAGCAGGTTGAGCGACATAGGTACACACTCGTTGTGCCCTTTGTTGAAAAGATATTGGTATGGCTCCCAACCATGCTCCATCACCAAAGTATCTGGTGCTACCGAAGAGCTCACTTTGGCCATGGCGTAAAATTCGCCAAGCTCGTTGAAGATACGGATGGTATCACCATCTTTGATACCTTTCATCTCGGCAATCTTTTTATTCACAGCCACATACGGCACCCCTCTTTGGAGTCGCTGCAACGTTCGGCTGGTCTTCCAGTTGGAGTGGATAGACCATCTGGCGTGTGGCGTCATGAGCATAAATGGGTTTTTCTTGTTTTGTGGTGCCAATGGTTTGAGGGCGTAGTTGGTACCGTTTACAAGCTTGAGATAGGTCGGATGGTCTACATAGAATGTCTGACGACCGGTAAGTGTCTCGAAAGGCTCCAGTTTGAAAAGCGTGAACTCTCCAGAGTTGTATGGTCTATCGGCATAGAGAGGACTCATCTTGGCCGCTTTTTCGTTGAGCTGCAAAAATCCTCCAGCCGCATACATCTTCTCCATAGTCCATGGCTGGTACTGATCACACTTCTCCAGTGCCGCTTCGACCGCCAATTTGTCCGTACCAAGATATGGCTCCATCGCAGCTTCGGACTCTTCGTCGGTATTGGTGTACTCTTTGTAGAAGTTGGCCAGATCTCTATAACCCGTTCTTGCATACTTTTTGCTATCAGGTACTTTGGCTTTGGCTTTGTTTTCCGGTCTGTTGGCGATCTCTTCGAGCTTTTTGGCCAAAAATGCGAACATACTCCACTCATCTTTGGCTTCGCCTACTGGCTTCATATTGGCGATCGGCTGAGCCAGGTTGGTAAATCGATGGTATCCAGGGCTTGTTCGTAGGTCATACACTTCATAGTGGGATTTTGCCGGTAGCAACACATCGGCAAACATCGCCGCTTCACTCATCTTATAGTCCACATAAGCAAAGAATTTGGTTTTCTTCAAGAAAGCCTTTCTATATTCGCTCCCTTTGTTTCGTCGAAATTTGGAGTCGGCGACGATCAGCGCCACTTCTGGAGTCCACCACGGTTTGTAGTAGAGCTCGTCCTCTTCTCGATCCTTGCCATCTTCACCGTTTTTGAGTGCCTCTTCGACGATCTTGACATACTCCTCTTTGCTTATCTTGCCACCGGTGGCTCGCTTGACATCTTCGTCTTTGAAGTACTCTTTGAATGTCTTCATACCGTCACCAAAGACAAACTCGCCCACAAATCCAGAACCGAAGCGAGGTTTGTATTTGCCGCTAAATCCACTGAGCGTTCCAAGGCCACTGAGGCTAAATTCGTTTTCTGTATTGAGGCCGCCATACGGTCCAAGTCGGCCTGTGAGTCCACAGATAGAAGCGATGTTCCAGATATTGAGGATACCGTTGTGGTATTTGTTGAGGCTAAATCCGGTAGTGATCTCCACCACTTTTGGCAAAGCGATCTCTTTGGCGAGCATCTTTACCGTATCAGGATGTACGCCTGTGATCTCTTGGGTCTTCTCGGGTGCAAACTGCTCCACGTTTTTCTTGAATATTTCAAAAACGGTGGTCACTTTGACCTTGCTGCCATCTTTGAGTGTCACTTCCCACTCACCTTCGAGCTCTGGATCGATACCCAGATGCTTAAGATCGAGTGTTTTGTCTTTGCTGCCTTCGCTGCCTGGCATCAAAGCGATTTTGCCAGTTTTTTTGTTCATCGTATAAAACTGCGCTTCGTAGTGTTCATGCTCCTCTTCGTTATGCGGCTCTTCGATATCGATTCGTCGTAGCAGCTTTTGGTTGTCCAGCCGCACGAGGAATGGAAGATCGGTATAGATCTTCATAAAGCCTGGCTTGTACCATTTGTTCTTGAGGATCTCGTACATCACGCTCATCGCCAAGAACTGGTCGGTACCGGGTTTGATAGGGATCCAAAGATCAGCAGATTTTGCCGATGCGTTGAACTCTGGAGTGATGACGATCACTTTGGCGCCGTTGTACTTTCCTTCCCAGACGAAATGGGCATCTGGAATTCGAGAGACGCTTGGGTTACCACCCCAAAAGATTGCGGTATCGACTTGGTACATGAAGTCGTAGGTACATCCGAGGTTTCCCTCTCCGTATGCTACCGCAGCACCGCTAAACATATCTCCAAGGTATGAAGCTGGATAGATACGATAGGCTCCAAGCTGGGTCGAAAATCGTAGAGGCGCTCCTCGTCGTCCCTCGGTCAACAGACCTGTACCGGCATGGACCATGATGCGTCCTGGCCCTTTTTTGGGATCTGTCATCGTATCGAAAATCTTTTGCGCCACGATCTCGGCCGCTTCGTCCCAGCTGATTCTCTTCCACTTCCCTTCGCCTCTTTTACCCACTCTTTTCATAGGGTAGAGGATTCGGTCTTTTTCGTACATCACTTGGGAGTGCTGGATCCCTTTGTTACATCCACGAGGGTTGAAATCTGGAATTTTTGGGTTGATTCTTGGGTATCTGGCACTCTGGTTCTCTCGTGTGACCACCCCGTTGTTGCCCCACACTTCCCAGGCACAGTTCCCTTGACAGTTGACACAGTGGTAGGCGTAGCCGTGCTCCTCTTTCTTACCGTAGGTAAAACCAAATTCGTTTCGATACATCTGCTCGGTGTAGGTAGTGTTTGGGTAGTTGTGCTTGCCGTTTTCTACCTTCATCACCTCCGTTTTGGCAAAGAGGCTTCCACTGCTCGCCACCAACGCCGCAGTCGCTCCGGAAATCTTGAGAAAATCTCGTCTTTGATTGTTGACTGTACTCATACGACCCACTCCTTATCGTCTAATAGGTAAATTCATATCGTTGCCCCACTCATCCCAGCTACCGCTATAGACTTTCGCATTGGGATAGCCAAGAAGTTTGAGTGCCGTGATGATATCCGATCCACGTCCAGTACCCACTTGACAGTAGGCATAGATGGTTTTATCTTTGGTCACACCATACTTTTTGAAAATTTTTTCAAGTTCCGCTTTTGGTCGAAAACTTTTGTGTCGTTTGAAATCGGTAATATTTTTCCACTCGATAAATTTAGATGTAGGCACATGACCACCGCGTGCCACATGATCCATCTTTCTTTCACCGATGATCTCGATCATACTTCGCGTATCGATGATCACATACTTGGATTTGTCGCCATTTTTGAGACGATCTTGGACCGCATGGTAGACCTCTTCTTTGCCAGCCACCCAACTCAGATCGATCTTTTTGGGATCTATTTTATAGTGTTTGGGAGTGATTTTGGCTTCGCTCTCTGGACAGAGATAGGCATAGTGGCCGTTTCCAAGATCCACCTTTTTGATACCTCTTTGGATGATAAGTTTTTTGGAGAGTTCGGCCATCTTCTTCTTCAGCTCTTTGTACTTGGCTTTGAGTTTTTTGTACTCTTCCATATTGCCAGCTTTTTTCGCCTTTTTATAGAGCTTTTTGATCTTTCTCGCTTCCGCTTTGAGCTGGTCATACAGCTTCTGGTTTGGATCGAGTGCCTTGATCGCATCGACTCCACCATCGAGGACATAGACCTTTTTGTGTCCATAGCTCTTGAAAAAGGCCAAGACACCCGTAGCGTTGGGTCCTCTCCAGTTGTCGTAGGCGATCACCATCGTATCGTTGTCGATACCATGCGCACCGATGTAGTGCTCCGCATCTTTGGGACACTGAAACAGAGGCGCACAGTGCATTCTGCCCATAATATCGGAGTGGTGCAGATGGTGTGCATACATATTTACGGAACCTCGGATATGGCCGTTTTCAAAGGCGGTCTCACTATCACCGCTGACAAACATCACGCCAGGTTTGCCGATCAGCTTGTAGGCATCTTTCGCACTGATCGTCAACTGCTCTTTGGCCAAAGCGCCGCCCGCGATCAATGCCAAGACCACAATGGCCTGCAACAACCTCTTCATTATCTCTCCTTATGGATAAAATCATATGCGATTATGTGCCATTTTTCGGGCACTCCCGCATTCATACTCATTATATTTCCATTAGGTTGAAACCAAACTTAAACCTTTTGGAATAGCGTGATATTAACATCTTTCAAACCGGTAAAACGTTACATTCTTCTAACCCAAAAGAGGATAATCAAATATTTTTATCCACCCCCGAAAAATTACTGATAGTAGCAAGCCTTTCAAAATTTGCTACCATAAAACCAAAAAAGAGGACGAATGCAAAGAGAAGAAGCACTGGAGAGATTGGAGAACAAAAGCTTACCTTTGGAAGAGGTAAAAGCCATCTTCGAGGAGTTCAAAGAGGATATGGAAGTGGTGGGCATGGTGGCTATGAATCTAAGTTTGCGTACCAGCGTCTACGACAGAGAAAAGGAAAAAAGCCCCATCATGACGGAGCTTTTGGTGGCTCTGAGCGAAGTGCCCGATATGGGAAGCCGCTGGGCGGTGGCCAAAAATCCCCATACGCCTGTGGAGATTTTGGAAAAGCTTGCGAAGGATGAGATCAATCTGGTGCGAGCTCTGGTGGCTACCAATCCAAACACCCCCATAGAGTGTCTGGAACGCTTCATGGAGGATGAAAAGATCGTGCGAGACGGTATCAGCGGCAATCCTAACGCCCCTGCCAAAATCCTCGAAGAGTTGGCCAAGGATTCGGATAAGCTGGTACGACTGCGCGTAGCCGAAAACCCGGCCACGCCCAAAGAGGTACTGGAGATCTTGGCCGACGATGTGGACAAAGATGTGAGCAAAGCAGCACAAATAAGACTGGAGAAGATGGCATGAGTCAAGGATTTTCGCTACTGGAGAAGCAGATTTTGGCTTTGCACTACAATGGCAGCTATATCACCAATTTCGAGTTTGGCCAAATCGCAAAAAATATAGGTATCGAGCTCGACCTGGCCGATCGGGAGAAGATGCTCAAAAATTTGCTCAAAAAAAGCGTGGAGGCCCACAAAGAGAATGAACTGATCGCAGAGTTTACTAAACTGCTTAATTCTCGCATCCAAGACTACCAAAGACTCGCCCAGCTCCATCCAGGGGCCAAGGAGATCATAGGCGAATATATCCAAAAAAGTAGAAGTACTCTCATGCTACTTCAACAACGTCTCAGGAGTAACCCCTATGTCTAAAGAGATACGCGAGCAACTTAAGCAGATCAAATACCCGGGACTGGACAAAAATATCGTGGAGCTTCGTACCGTGGATAGGATCGAGCAAAAAGGCGACACCCTCCAAATCACTCTCGATATGGCCAACCAAGAGGCCTTTCCACTGATCGAGGGAGCCATCAAGGATCTATTCAAAGATAAAAATGTGGAGGTGCACCTCAAAGCGCGCCCCAAAAAGGATATCCACTACGGCTCTACGGCCAGACCAAACAACCGAGCCCCCTACGCCAAAAACATCATCGCCGTCACCAGCGGTAAAGGGGGAGTTGGCAAAAGCACGGTCAGTACCAACCTGGCCATCGCCCTTGCCCAAAAGGGATACAAGGTAGGACTCCTCGACGCCGATGTCTATGGGCCGGATATCCCCAGGATGACGGGCGTGGAGCATGAAAAGCTTCGCTGGGGCGACAATGATAAGATAATCCCAAGTGAAAATTTCGGTATCAAGATCATGAGCGTGGGGCTGACCACTCCCAGCCCCGATACTCCCCTTGTGTGGCGAAGTAGTGTGGCGGTGAGCGCTCTCATTCAGTTTTTGGAGGATGTGGATTGGGGGGAGTTGGACTTTTTGGTGATCGATATGCCGCCAGGCACCGGTGATATCCAGCTCACCATGGCCCAAGAGCTTCCCATCAGTGCAGGAGTCCTCGTGACCACTCCACAGATGGTGGCGGCAGACGATGTGAGCCGAGCTATCATGATGTTCAAAGATATCGGCGTGCCCATCGGAGGGCTTATCGAGAATATGAGCTACTTCATCGCCCCAGATACGGGCAAACGCTACGATATTTTCGGCAAAGACGGCGGGAAAGCTCTGGCAGTGCAGTACGATATCCCCTTTTTGGGTCAGATTCCTTTGGAGATGGATATCAGAGCCTTGAGCGACGAGGGGATGCCCCCCGTAGCCATGGGGCAGGAGCGGCACAAGAGATACTACCAAGATATCGTAGCCAATCTCTTCGATGCCATCGCTTTTAAGGGAGTGCGTTCTTGATGACCGCCTCCATATCCTTTTGCGCTTTTTTAAGCTCAGCTATCGCCTTTTTGTCCTGTAGATCGAGAGTGGCGATCCAGTTGTAGATATTTGGGAAAACGATATGCATATGATCGTCCCCTTTTTTTTGATAGATCGCCAAGGTACAAGGGGCGAAGACTCCAGCTTCGGGCCGTATCCTGGCCACGGTATAGATCACTTTGAGCTTGCACAAAGAGTAGGCGTCATAAAAGATAAAATCCTTGATACCGGCCTCTTTGAGGTCATATCCAAAATCGTTGAAGCTTGCCATCACAAACCCGATAGGCTTGAGGCCATCTTCGATCATCATCTCCACCTCATCTTTTACATCCAGTGCTTCGTCTGGATCCACTTCAAAGCTATATTTACTCAAAAGCTTCTCTTTGACCTCTCTTGGCTTGTATGGCAAAGTCTCTCTTTTCGCCTGTGGCAACGCTTTTTGTAGTGTCTCTTTGTTTTTATCCTCAAGCTCTTGGAGCAGTTTCGTATCGAGCGTCAATCCCAGTATCTTCGCTTTTGCTTTGGCACTCAGCACCCCTGCATAGGTTTTTTTCGCACCCTTTTTTTTGAAAATGACGATGCTAAATGGGGCGAAAATCCCGCTATCTGGATCTTGGAGCACCAGCTGCATAGCGATTGAGGGGTAGTAGACCGTCATGAGGTTGTAGATCTCAAAATCGCTTTGCCTAAATTGCTTGAGAAAGGGGCCGTTCATATCCCTGTTTTGTTCCACCCGGTACCCCGCCTTTTGAAACACCTTTTCTATCTGCTGAGGAGTGGTATGGTGTGTCGTGCTATAGAGGATGATCTCGTCGTTGG
>JALWZJ010000039.1 GCA_027002625.1 Campylobacterales bacterium | reverse complement strand
AAAAGCGCAGATGGTACAAAGCTTCGAGCTTGCGATACAACGGGGAATAGACAAAACTCTCTCCCATGGCGAAGTTGAGGTTGTTAAACTCATCAAAAACTTCCAAATACTCCTTGAAATCGGCTTGGGGCAGGATGACAACGATATTTTCTGGCTTTATCCCCTTTTGGACGAACTCCTCGATCTTGGCAAAGACGAAGTCCGCCTGGGCGATACGCCGATCGAAGGAGCGGATATCCACACGAGCTTCGCTCTTTGGCAGTGGCTTTTTTTTCCACTCCCACCCCACCAGCGCCGGCCGCACCGTGTAGCGCCCCACCTCGTGGATACCGAACATCTTGTTGGCCAGCTCCAGATTGAAACCATCCACCACAAGATTGATCTGGATAGGCCGCTGGATCTGAGCGATCACCTCTCTATCGAAGGCGGTCAGATAGCCCGCCAGATCGATCTGGATCTTCTCGAACTGCTCGAAGTAGTCATGATTGATACGATACTCATCCAGTACGATCCAGTCACTCCACCCCTTTTTGGCCAAAAGCTCTTGGTAGTTTTGTCGTATCTGGGCGATGAGGCGCATATGCTCCTCGAACTGAGCGTACACGTCGGCCTTGATGATATCTTCTATCTCCACTCTCTCCAAAAAGAGCTCTTTTAGAAAGGAGTAGATCAGCTCCCCCTCGCGGGCGAACCGCTCGAACTCTTTTGGGATGCCGAGTTTGTGCAGCGGCAGATCCAAGCAGGCTCGATGGAAATAGACCTTGCGCAGCTCCTCGGGTACGAAGGGTCGCGGAGGCAAGATGGCACGATCGAGAAACTGGGAGATCGTCAGCAGCTTTGGCAGCAGCCTGTTCGGACCCTTTTGGGCGAAGGAGCGGATCTGACGCTGGGTGGTGAGGACTTTGAGTATCATACCGTCTTGCTAAAGACCTTCTTTCCCTCGCCGTGACGCTTCATATAGGCATCGAAGGGCATGACGATATTGCGAATAAGCAAGGTGCCAGTGGGGCTCACTTCGATAGAGTGGGGAGTGATGCTCACAAGCCCCTCTTTTTCAAACTCCGCAAGCTCTTTTAGTGCCTCGGCGAAGTACTCTTTGAAATCTATCCCAAACTCCTTTTCGATACGGGGGATATCGAGCTTGAAGTTGGCCATCAGCTCCATGATTACCGCTTTTCGTATCCTGTCGTCTTCATCCAGTACCACACCACGGTGAAAGGGAAGCCGCCCAGCATCGATCGCCGCTTCGTAGGCCTCCATCTCTTTGTAGTTTTGGGCGTAGTAGTCCTCGCCCTCGCCGATGCTGGTGAGGCCCACACCCACCAGATGGGCACCCCCTTTGGTGGTGTAGCCTTGGAAGTTTCTGTGCAGCTCACCCTTTTCGATCGCCCGAAAAAGCTCGTCGTCCGGCTTGGCGAAGTGATCCATCCCGATCATTTTGTAGCCATGGGTTGTAAAAAAGTCGATGGTGTATTTGAGGATGGCCAGCTTCACATCGGGAGTGGGCAAGGTGGTCTCGTCGATCTTTCGCATCGTCTTTTTGAGCCAGGGCACATGAGCGTAGTTGAAGACCGCCAGGCGATCGGGATCAAGCTGGAGCGTTTTGTGCAGCGTCTCCTTGAAGCTCTCGAGGGTTTGGTAGGGAAGACCGTAGATAAGATCGATATTGACGCTTTGCATTCCAAATTTTCTGGCCAGATCCACCGCCTTTTTGGTCTCTTCGAAGCTCTGCAAACGATGAACCGCTTTTTGGACACGCTCGTTGAAGTCTTGCACCCCAAAGCTTACCCTATTAAAGCCCCCCTCGGCCAATACCCTCATATGCTCTTCGCTCAAAAACCTTGGATCGATCTCGCAGCTCACTTCCGCCTCTTGGCTCCAGTTAGCAAAAACCTTTTTGATCTCATCTATGATGGTCTTTAGCTGCTCGGGTGAGAAAAAAGTGGGCGTGCCGCCTCCGAAGTGCAGCTGCACTACTTCACGATCGGTATCAAGATGGCTTTTGAGGATCTGGAGCTCTTTTTTGAGATAGTCGATATAGCGAACCTTTTTGTCCTCTTTGGAGGTGAAGACCACGTTGCAGCCACAAAAGTAGCAAGCGCTACGGCAAAAGGGCAGATGAAAGTAAAGCGACAAAGGCTTGGAAGGGTCTTGGCTGGAGAGCTTACGGATATACTCATCATAGCTAAAATCCTCACCAAACTCCACGGCGGTGGGATAGCTGGTGTATCTGGGGCCAGGACGGGAGTATTTGACGAACTTTTCGAAATCGAGCATCACGACTCTCCTGTGGGCGGAAACTGAAAATCTTTGAGCCGCATGAAAAGATTTGGATGATGGCGCTTGATATCTTGGACCAGCTTTTTGATATCGATATCGAGCAGATTTTTATTTTTGCTCTCGGCCAGCCGCTTTTGGATCTCGTTCATCGCCACCACCCATACATCGTTGAAATCGACGGGGATATTTTCCAGTATCGCTTTTTCGAGTTTGAGATTGAAGTTTTCGTACTTGGCCTCGTGGAGAGATCGGATCAGATGCATGATAGATTCCAAAGAGGAGAGGACGAAGATCTTGTCGTCCTTGCCGATGACGAACCATGGCGCTTTGTTCTCCCAGCTCCCTTGGATCAGCTCCAATGTCTTCTTGTTGGGATCCTCCGTATCTTCGAGGCGCACGATCGTCACGTTCTGAGGATTTTCGATCCCCAGCTCCGTCGCCATTTTGTTAATATGGTTGAGTACTTTCGTACTTTTGACAGGTTCCACCTATTCACTCCTTTTTCTATCGAGCCAGACCATCACCCCTTTTTGGGCGTGGAGTCTGTTCTCCGCTTCGTCAAAGATCTCGTCGGCATGGGCTTCAAAGACCTCTTCGCTCACTTCGTAGCCTCTATATGCAGGCAAGCAGTGCAAGAAAATGGCGTCCGGTTTGGCCAAACGCATCAACTCTTCATCCACCATAAAGCCCTCGAAATCTTTGAGCCGACGCTCCTTTTCCTCCTCTTGGCCCATACTGATCCAAGTATCGGTGGTCACCACATCGGCTCCTCGTACCGCCTCTTTGGGATCGTGCCCCAGTTCGATGGTAGCGCCACTGCTCTTGGCAAACTCCATGGCATCCTGTACCACTTCGCTGTCTGGCTCATACCCTTTTGGTGTGGCGATACGTAGCGTAAAGCCAAGCTTGGAAGCGAGCATCAGCCACGAGTGGGCCATATTGTTGCCATCTCCTACATAGGCCACCACCGGATCTTGGGCTTTACCATATTCTATCATAGTCAAATAATCCGCCATCAGCTGTACCGGATGATACTTGTCCGTCAGGCCATTGATGACGGGTACTTGGCTATATGCAGCGAACTCCTCGAGCGTCTCTTGGGCGTAGGTGCGGATCATCACCATATCGCACATACGGCTTACCACCCTCGCCGTATCTTTCATAGGCTCCCCGCGCCCAAGCTGTATATCGTTTTTACTCAAAAAAAGCCCGATACCTCCAAGCTGATAGATCCCCACCTCGAAGCTCACCCGAGTCCTTGTGGAGCTCTTTTCAAAAATCATCGCCAGAGTCTGGTTTTGCAGATATGGTACAAAATCTCTTTTTTTGGCCTGCTCCTTGATGGTGCGAGCAAGCCCGATCATCTCCAAAATCTCTTCTTTGCTAAAATCTTTCAATGTCAAAAAGTGTCGCACACCCGATCCTTGCCAAAAAGTAAAAGGAAATTATAGCAGTTTCGCCGCCTCTTTGGCGTGATAAGAGATGATGATATCCGCACCCGCTCGCTTGAAGCCGATCAGCGTCTCCATCATCACCCGCTCATAGTCGATCACCCCGGCTTTGGCCGCCATCTTGAGCATGGAGTACTCGCCGCTGACGTTGTAGACCGCTAATGGCAGCATCGACACCTCCCTGATATCTCGCACGATATCCAGATACGCAAGAGCTGGCTTGACCATCAAGATATCGGCTCCCTCCGTCTCGTCTTCGATGCTCTCCAATATCGCCTCACGCCTGTTGGCCGGATTCATCTGGTAGCTTCTGCGATCTCCAAAACTGGGAGCCGACTCCGCCACGTCCCGAAAGGGGCCGTAGTAGGCGCTGGCGAATTTGGTGGAGTAGCTCATGATGGGAATGTGGCTAAAGCCAGCCTCGTCAAGACCTGCCCTAATAGCTGCTACCATCCCATCCATCATCCCGCTTGGCGCTATCATATCGCTGCCGGCTTTGGCGTGGACTACCGCTTGTTTGGCCAAAAGCGTGAGTGTCGCGTCGTTGTCCACGGTGCCAAGCTTTGGATCGAGCACCCCGCAGTGGCCATGATCGGTATATTCGCAAAAGCAAAGATCGGTCACCACCAGCATATCGGGATGGGCCGCTTTGATGTGACGTACAGCCTCGGCGATAATGCCGTGATCGCATAGCGCTTCGCTGCCTACACTATCCTTGACATCAGGAATACCAAAAAGGATGATCGCCTTGATACCCAACGATTTGATCTCCTCGCACTCCTTGATCGCCTCGTCTATACTCATCTGATAGACGCCTGGCATGGAGGATACTTCCTTTTTGATCCCCTCGCCGCTTCGCACAAAAAGAGGGTAGATAAAGTCATCCACTCGTAGGTGCACCTCCTGGACCAGATCTCGAAGTACCGGATGGAGTCTGAGTCTGCGCAATCGTCTAAACATTTCCCACCTTTTGCTATAATTAAGCTAAATTGTACCAAAAAAGAAGGAATATGCAGATACAGATCAGCGAAGTAGCCAAATTACCCACACGATTTGGAGAGTTCGAGATCCAGTGCTTCAAGGAAGGATGCAAGGAGCATCTGGTGATGATGAAGCGCCCCTTTGGCGATGCGCCCGTGGTGCGGGTCCACTCCGAGTGCCTCACAGGTGACGCGCTGGGTAGTAAAAAATGCGATTGTGGAGAACAGCTGCGTTTTGCCCAAGAGTTCATCGCCAAGAATGGAGGGCTGCTGATCTATCTGCGCCAAGAGGGGCGCAACATCGGACTACTCAACAAAGTCAACGCCTACGCTTTGCAAGACAAAGGGTACGACACCATCGAGGCCAACCATCAATTGGGCTTTGCCGCGGATGAGCGCACATACGAGATAGTGGAGTTTATCCTCGATTTCTACGGTATCGATAAGATCCGGCTGCTCACCAACAATCCCAAAAAGATCGAGAGCCTCAAAAACATCCAGATCGTCGAGCGCATCCCCATCCTCATCCCCTCCAATCCCCACAACGAGGAGTATCTACGCACCAAGAAAGAGAAGATGGGGCATCTACTATGAAAGAGAAACTGGACTTTTTTACCGATAAACTGCTTTTGAATAAGTAGATACTCTACTTTTTCTAAAGCTTTAACAATGGGCTCTTTGGCAGGAGAAACAATTTCAGGTTTATACTCCGATAGTGAAAAAGAGAGTATTTTTTCTTTTGGTTTTTTCTCGCTACTGACAGTATGAGAAAAGATATAAAAAAAGAGTGTGCCTACCAATATATATAAAAGTATCGTACTGGCAAAAGAGATAAAAAAACGATGTTTCAACACATTGAACTCTTATGTTGGTCTCCAGGAGGGAGGAGAGACCTTGTCTTATTTCGACTAGACAAGAAAGTATGACACAGAAGTGTTAATTTAGTGTTAAACATATAGCTATTCCCTAAAATTTTATAGACATAGTTTATCTTAATTTTATGAGAACTTTAAAAAAACCTCTAAGTTTCTCCTGCAAGTTTTAATCGCCTCATATTACTTCCTTGCCAAATAATCCAAATGTTTGACGGAAGGAGCAGCAGGAAACAATACTCCTAATTACATCTACATGCTTTTCAGAAAATATCACCCCTATAGCATTTCCTGGGAGTAGCCAGAGGGTTCATTTACATCTCCAAAATCTTCTCTTCTTTAACCGTCCAGATAAAGACAATAGGGATAAACACTAAAGTCATAAATGTTCCTACTACTAGACCACCAATTGCCACAGCACCCAATGGAGCAAGTCTCTCCAGCCCTATGGCTGCACCTTGTGCTACAGGAAGCATACCTACAGATACTGCAAAGGCAGTCATAAGTACTGGGCGGGTACGGATTTTGATGGACTCTAGCATCGCCTCACGTTTATTCATACCTTTTTGTACCTGCTCTATGGCAAAGTGGATAAGTAATATAGCGTTGTTTACGATGACTCCAGAGAGTAACATAAATCCCATCATCGCTGGCATAGAGACATGGTACCCGATAGTAAGCATCGTCCATGATGCCCCTATGATTGTAAGAGGAATGGAAAAGAGTATCATCAGTGATATTTTTATGTTTGCAAACATCACAATAAGCGTAAAGAAAATAAGTACTACCGCAATAATAATCGCACCTACCATCCGCTCAGCAGAAGCCTTGAACTGCTTAATGTCACCTATCTGTTCAAGCTCTACACCTTTAGGGAGATTAACCTCTTCTAACTGCTCTTCAAAATTTGCCATAATGTGTGAAATGGCTGCCTTCTCACGGTTACCATAGACCTCAAGCGTATATTGCAGCCCTTCTCTTGTGATGAGACTCGGCTCTTTGGTATGGCTTAGCGTAGCTATCTTATCTAATGGTATTTTGCCTTTTGGTGTATCTATAAGCATCGCTAATAGTGTCTTAAACTGATCTATCTGTGCTTTAGGTAACCATACACGCACCATATAATCCATCGCATTTGTTCTGGCGAAACTTGCCACTGGTGCACCACGGAGTGCAAGCTGAAGCTGTGCAGCAACATCAGAACGTTTGAGTCCATAACGTGCAGCTTGGGCTTCATCTACTTCTAGATTATATACCACCTTATCCATATCCCATGTGGTACTGGTAGAGACAACCCCTTTGGTTTTAGCTAAAGCTTTCTCTACCATACTTCCTGCTTCTTGTAGATTATCCAAATTATCACTACTTAGCTTTGCATCGACATTTGCACGTATGCTTGCCAGTGCAGTGGCCCCATAAGGTGTAATATCAAGATATTTAACATTTGGTATTTTGGCTATCTCAGTACGTAAATTCTTAGAGATCTGCCAAATATCTTTTTCTCTTTTATACCTGTCAACATAGGTAGCCACAATAGAGAGATGGTCTATCCCTGAACCAGAACCTATACTAAGCACCCCT
>JALWZJ010000038.1 GCA_027002625.1 Campylobacterales bacterium | reverse complement strand
AACGGAGATTTTCTCATTTTCGAGAAGGGTCCCAAAGGCAAGATCATCTTCCATAATAGAGTGTTGGAGAGTTTTATCGATGGCAAGACCTACAAAGTCCACTTGGACCAAGACGAGATCGTAATAGAAAAGATAAAGGAGTGATATGGGAATAGTTTTTTCGGTAATCAGCGGTAAAGGAGGTGTGGGTAAGACTACCACTTCGGCAAATCTGGCGATCGGTACGGCATTGCAGGGCAAGAAGACGGTGGTGGTGGACTTCGATATAGGTCAAAGAAATCTCGATATGATTTTGGGTCTGGAGAATCGGGTGGTCTACGACATCACCCACGTAATGGAGGGGGATGTCAAGCTAAACCAAGCGCTCATTCCTTTCAAAAAAAGTAAAAATCTCTATTTTTTGGCGGCATCCCAGACAAAGGACAAGAGTGTACTGGACAAAGAGAAGGTGGGTCGGTTGATCGAGGAGCTCAAAGAGGAGTTCGACTATATTTTCATCGATGCTCCAGCCGGCATAGAGAGCGGCTTCGAGCATGCGGTCTATTATGCCGATGCGGCGATCGTGGTGGTCAATCCAGAGGTCTCCTCTATCAGGGACTCCGACAGAGCTATCGGTATCGTCGATGCCAAAAGCAAAAAGAGCCAAGAGGGCAAACGGGTAGCCAAATATCTGATCATAAATAGGATCAATCCCGAATTGGTACAAAAAGGAGAAATGCTCTCCAGTGAAGATATCCTCGACATTTTAGAGATCGATCTACTGGGCAAAGTACCCGAAGACCAATTCATCATCGAAGCTTCCAATACGGGGCATCCTGTAATACTCAACGACCGAAGCGAAGCTGGCAAGGCTTTCGAGCGGATCAGCAGGCGGCTATGCGGTGAAGAGGTGCCTTTTGTAGATGTGGAGACACCCAAAAAGGCGGGGCTTTTGAAATCCATCAAAAAGATGTTCTCATGAGTCTGTTCGGATTTTTGAAAAAGAAAAAAAGTGCCAAACGGGCCAAAGATAGATTGAATGTGGCGATCGCTTTGGATAGAGATAGCAATGTCTATCCCTATCTGGATCAGATGAAACAAGAGATCATGCAGATCGTCCAAAAATACAGCAAGATAAAAGATGTGCGGATCAATAAAGAAAAAGTGGAAGATCAAGATATTTTGGATATCGAAATTGTACTGGAGGATTCCACTCGATAGAAATGGAGCGGGAGACGGGATTCGAACCCGCGACCCCCACCTTGGCAAGGTGGTGCTCTAGCCTCTGAGCTACTCCCGCATCAATGGTACCGGGGGTGGGACTCGAACCCACACGGGCAAATGCCCACGAGATTTTGAGTCTCGCGTGTCTACCAGTTTCACCACCCCGGCGACTTGGACTGAAAGTATAACCAACAGTTTCTTAGAAAAAATTTAAAGCCGGAAAGGATCCGGCTTTGGGTCATTGTCCAGCTACCGCCTCTTTGAGTTTTTTACCAACTTTGAATTTGACCACTCTCGTAGCGGGTATCTTGACCACTCTATCGGTACCTGGGACTTTCGCTTCTCTTTCGGCACGCATACTTGTGGTGAATGTACCAAAACCTATGAATGCTACTTCATCTCCTTTTTTGAGTGTCTCAGTAATCACATCCAGTGCCGCGTCGATCACTTTTTGTACATCTTTTTTGGAAAGGCCAGATTTTTCCGCTACCGCTTGGATGAATTCCGCTTTTTTCATGATCGCATCCTTGATATTAAATTTTGTCACACAAACTATTCTACAAATATTTTTTAAAAATTTCAAGGAAAAATGGAGAAAATGAGTAAAAAAACAGTGTGAAAATGGGAATTGTGAGTAATATTTTTGTTTAAGAGAAAAAAACGATCTTTTATTTTGTATAATTGCACAAAAAGCAAGGACCAAAATTGCGCAGTATTCTCTTTCTTTTTTTAGCGATACTCTTTTTATATATGGGTATCTCCACGCTTTTTGTCGACTTTAGTTTCGTAGGAAAGATCGGTACCATTTTTGGCTCTTTCAATAGAAAATACTTCGGTCTGTTGGCTTATATCTATCCCTTTTTGCTGTTGGTCCCTCTTTTTTGGGTCTATAAAAAAAGGGTATCCAAAGAGGTTTTGCTTCAAGCATTGTCGGGGGCGTTTATTCTCTTTTTTGCGCTTATCCTTTTTCAGGCTCTAATTTTTCCCAAAAATCTCCAAGGAGAGCTGGGGGAGACGATAGTGAAGACTCTCACTCCATATATCGGTACCATAGGCGTTTGGTTGGTGCTATTGCTGCTTTTGGGGATACTCTACTTCACCATAGCCAAAGAGTGGGTGGAGGAGATTTTGGCCAAAAAGAGATACAAAAAGGAGAAGTTGACCATCACTCCTGCTGGAGCAAGCATCACGAAAGAGATCTCAAAGCCCCAAAAGCCTTCGCAAAATTCATCGCCCAAACCGCAAGAACAAAAAGAGCCCTCCGTCAAGCTGGTAAAAAATCCTATCGACCCACATGCGACGAAAAAAGAGATAGCGGTGGCGAAAAAAGTGGAGAAAAGGTCTACTTCTAAGAAAGAGACAAGCGAAAACGGGATAAAAAAAGAGGAAGAGCTTCCCACTTCACAGACCCCAGAGCCTAAAAAGATAGAGACAAAAACGAAAATAGTCGAAGAGCTGGAGGAGAACAAGAAGCTTTTGGAGTCGATAGAAAAAGGAAAAATGGAAAAACCCCAAGATTTCCAGCTCCCCCCTGTCGACTTTTTGCAAAAACCACCCAAAAAAAAGATGGAGATCAATGAGGTGGAGATCGACAAAAAGGTCCAGGAGCTGATCGAAAAGCTCAAGAAATTCAAGATCGAAGGGGATGTGGTACGGACCTACTCGGGGCCATTGGTGACCACTTTCGAGTTCAAGCCGGCTCCTCATATCAAAGTTTCCAAAATTATGAACCTGGCAGACGATCTGGCCATGGCTCTCAAGGCTCAAACCATTCGTATCCAAGCACCCATCCCAGGTAAGGATGTGGTGGGGATCGAGATTCCCAACAAAGAGTTCGAGACCATCTATCTACGAGAGATTATCGAGAGCGATCTATTCAAAAAGGCGGCGTCGCCACTGACGATGGCGCTGGGCAAGGACATCGTGGGCAAACCTTTCGTCACGGATCTCAAAAAGCTTCCCCACCTACTCATAGCCGGAACCACAGGAAGCGGAAAGAGTGTGGGGATCAATGCTATGGTAGTGAGCCTTTTGTATCGCAACTCACCCGATAGACTCAAGCTGATGATGATCGATCCGAAGATGCTGGAGTTTAGTATCTACAACGACATTCCCCATCTGCTCACCCCCGTCATCACCTCCTCCAAACAAGCGGTGGTGGCGCTGAGCAACATGGTAGCGGAGATGGAGCGGCGCTACCAGCTGATGAGCCAGATGAAGACCAAAAATATCGAAGGCTACAACAAAAAGGCCAAAAAGGAGGGACAGTCGGAGCTTCCCTATATCGTGGTGATCATCGACGAGCTTGCCGATCTGATGATGACAAGCGGCAAGGATGTGGAGTATTCCATCGCCAGACTGGCCCAGATGGCCAGAGCCAGCGGGATCCATCTCATCGTGGCCACCCAGCGGCCAAGCGTGGATGTGGTCACGGGTCTAATCAAAGCCAACCTCCCGGCTCGTATTAGCTTTCGTGTGGGTCAAAAGATCGACAGTAAAGTGATCCTCGATAGTGTGGGGGCTGAGTCGCTGCTGGGACGAGGGGATATGCTCTTTACTCCCCCGGGAGTCACGGGGCTCATTCGTCTGCATGCGCCCTGGGTGAGTGAGAGCGAGATCGAGCAGATCGTGGAGCATCTCAAAGCCCAACGAGCACCAGAGTATGACGAGCGCTTTTTGGCCGAAAATCTGGGAAATAGTACATCGGAGTCGGGTGAGGGGAGCTCGGAGGAGCTGGACGAACTTTTCGAGGAGGCCAAAAAGATCGTCCTTAGCGAAAAGAAAACCTCCATCAGCTATCTACAAAGGCGTCTACAGATCGGTTACAACCGAGCTGCCAGGATCGTGGAGCAGTTGGAAAATATGGGGGTCCTCTCTCCTCCCAATGCCAAGGGCAACAGAGAGATACTTCTGTGATGTTACGAAAGTATACATATCGAAAATAGGATATTACAAAAAGTAACACTATTGCGGTAGCATAGGGGCGATTTGGTACAATTGAGTGGATAAAAACCAAACTATAGGAGTATGAATGGAAGATTTTTTGAAAAAGATGGAAGAGAAGGTACAGCACTTTGAAAAGCTGGTACAAAAGGACAAAGAGGAGCTAAGAAAAATCGATGAGGAGCTGGCCTCACTCAAAGAGGAGCTCTCCAAGCTCGAAGAGGAGATCCTCGCAGTCTCCAAAGAGATCAAGGAACACGAGCACAGAGTACACGATATCCTCAACAAACTCAAGCGCATCCAACAAGCTACTCTCAAAGCCCAGACTCAACGAGAGATCGAAACGCTCGAGCGAGATAGAGCGATGCTGATGCGAGAGCTTCATCAACACGACCAGGCGATCAAGGAGCTCAAGGAGAAATATGAGGAGCTGACCAACAAGGAGATGAAGCTTTTGGACGAAGAGATGAAGCTGGAGGAGAAAAAGGCGAAGCTGATCCATGAAAAAGAGATGCACTTAAAGCGATTGGAGCATATCATGGCGCAGCTTCAAAAACGAATCGATCAGTTTAGACACAACTACACCACTGCATAAAGGAGTATGTATGGGATTTATTGAAGAGTACAAAAAAGAGGCCGAAGAGCGAGCGAAACTGGGGATCCCTCCAAAACCACTCACTGCCGAGCAGGTCAATGAGGTGATCAAACTACTCAAGCAAGTACCGATAGTAGAAGAAGAGTTCTTGATGGATCTGCTTCTTAACCGCGTTCCTCCAGGTGTGGATGAGGCGGCCTATGTCAAGGCGGCCTTTTTGCGAGATATTGTCCAAGGACATACCAAGACCGCAGCGATCAGTCCTAAGCACGCAGTCGAGATCTTGGGTACGATGCTTGGAGGCTACAACGTAGGACCTTTGGTAGAAGCACTCGATCACGAAGATCCTGAAGTAGCCCAAGCTGCAGCAGATGCACTCAAAAAGACACTGCTCGTCTACAACGCCTTCAACGACGTGGTAGAAAAGGCCAAGACAAATAAATATGCAAAAGAGGTTTTGGAATCTTGGGCGAACGCCGAGTGGTTTTTCAATCGTCCGCCACTCCCGGAATCTATCAAAGCCGTAGTGTTCAAGGTACCTGGTGAGACCAACACCGACGACCTCTCACCAGCGAGCGAGGCGTGGAGTAGAAGCGATATTCCTTTGCATGCGCTTTCCATGCTCAAAGCCAAGATGCCAGATGCCCAAGAGACTATCAAAAAGCTCAAAGAAAAAGGCCTGCCCGTAGCCTTCGTAGGTGATGTGGTAGGAACGGGATCGAGCAGGAAGTCTGGTATCAACTCCGTGCAGTGGTGGATCGGTGAGGATATTCCCCACGTACCCAACAAACGAACAGGCGGTATCATCATCGGTGGTATCATCGCTCCGATTTTCTTCAACACAGCCGAAGACTCCGGAGCCCTTCCTATCGAAGCGCCTGTGGACAATCTGGAGACTGGCGACGAGATCGAGATCCGACCATACGAGGGCAAAATCCTCAAAAACGGCGAAGTGGTGAGTGAATTCAAACTCAAGCCAAACACCTTGCCAGACGAGTATCGAGCTGGCGGACGGATCCCTATGATCATCGGCCGAGGGCTCACGAGAAAAGCGAGAGCCGCTTTGGGACTTCCTGAAGAGAATTTCTTCACCAGACCAGAGCAACCTGAAGGTAAAGAGGGTGTGGGCTACACATTGGCTCAAAAGATGGTGGGTAAAGCGTGTGGTATGGAGGGTGTACGACCCGGTATGTACGTAGAGCCTGAGACGTTGACTGTAGGAAGCCAAGATACTACCGGTGCCATGACGCGCGACGAGATCAAGGAGCTGGCGGCCTTGAGTTTTGGTGCCGACTTCGTACTCCAAAGTTTTTGCCACACCGCTGCCTATCCAAAGCCAGCCGATATCGAACTGCAGCATACATTGCCAGAGTTTATCACCAGTCGTGGCGGCGTGAGCCTCAAGCCAGGTGATGGCGTCATCCACTCATGGCTCAACAGAATGGTATTGCCAGATACGGTAGGAACGGGTGGAGACTCTCACACCAGATTTCCTATCGGTATCAGCTTTCCAGCAGGCTCTGGTCTTGTGGCCTTTGCGGCGGTGACAGGCACGATGCCACTGAATATGCCAGAGTCCGTGCTGGTGCGGTTCACTGGAGAGTTGCAGCCTGGTATCACCCTTAGAGACCTGGTCAACGCCATTCCTTACTACGCCATCAAGCAAGGGCTTTTGACGGTAGAGAAGAAGGGTAAGAAAAATGTCTTCGCCGGTCGGATCCTGGAGATCGAAGGATTGCCATTTTTGAAAGTGGAGCAGGCATTCGAGCTCAGTGACGCCAGTGCGGAGCGAAGTGCGGCGGCATGTACTGTGCAGCTGGATGAAGAGCCAGTCAAAGAGTATATCAAGTCCAATATCACTCTCATCGAAAAAATGATAGATGCTGGCTATCAAGATGCGAAAACCCTTGAGCGAAGAAAGAAAAAGATGGAGGAGTGGCTCAAAAACCCAACCCTCATGAAAGCGGATAAAAATGCAGAGTATGCGGCTGTGATCGAGATCGATCTGAGTGAAATCACCGAGCCGATCGTCGCTTGTCCAAACGATCCAGACGATGTGGCAACTCTTAGCGAAGTACTCGCCGATCCCAACAGACCGCATAAAATCGACGAAGTCTTCGTAGGAAGCTGTATGACAAACATCGGACACTACCGAGCCCTCGGAGAGATCCTCAAAGGCGAAGGTCAAGTACCTACGAGATTATGGATCGCACCTCCGACGAAGATGGATGAAGAGGAGCTCATCGAAGAGGGATACTATTCGGTCTTTGGTACGGCGGGTGCAAGGACGGAGCTGCCAGGATGTAGCCTTTGTATGGGGAACCAGGCGAGGGTACGAGATGGAGCCACCGTATTTAGCACAAGTACCAGAAACTTCGACAACCGAATGGGAAAAGATGCCAAAGTCTATCTTGGCAGTGCGGAGCTGGCAGCCGTGACGGCGATGCTGGGTCGAATTCCGACAAAAGAGGAGTATCTCGATATCATCAACAAAAAGCTTGC